>VRUF01000219.1 GCA_019456245.1 Planctomycetota bacterium
GGGCAGTGGTTGCATGTGAAAAATATTACGAGCACGTTTGCCTCTGCGAAGTCTTCCAGATCATAGGATTTGCCGTCGGTACCGCAGAGCGAAAAATCGCTGGCCAGATCCCCGATAGATAACGTAAATGCCATATTAAACTCCCCTAATTGCACCCCTTTTCTATTGATGTTACATATTGCTATGTCGACAAAATAGGCATGGGTCATGAATTCTCAATTGACTCAATTCCGCAAAAGCTGCAGTTACAACCGGAATGTAGTAAAAAAGTCCATAACTACAGCTTATTCTGTCTATTTTTCAGGATTCTCAGGTTATCGGCCTGAACAATTTGATTGACCGGGCGCATCCAGAGTGTATAATTGAACATATCAATTTGCCAGGGGTGGCTTGAGTTCGGCCTGAGAAATACCCTTAGAACCTGATCAGGGCAGCACCTGCGTAGGGAAGCGAAAAAAAACGGTTCAGTTGACCAGATCGCTTCCACACGGAGCGATTTTTTTTGTTTTTGGAGTACCCTTTAGGGTAATAAATTTACGCGAGTAAGGTTTTAACTCGTTGTTCCAAGGGCACTTGTCCGCGGATAAACTGGATATTTCAAATGAGAGTACTATAAACATGTCCACTCAATTAGAAAATGCACGGTCCGGCAAGATCACAGAACAGATCAAAAGCGTTGCCGACAGCGAAAATCTCGCACCGGAATTTGTACGCGATGAAGTTGCCGCAGGCCGCATTGTAATACCTGCTAATATTATCCATCTTGCAGATAACCTCATACCGGCAGGGATCGGCAGACCTCTTAGTGTCAAGATAAACGCCAACATCGGCGCAAGCGATGTCCGCTCTTCGCTTGACGGCGAAATTGAGAAGATGAAGATGGCCGTCGCTCTCGGCGCAGATGCCATGATGGATCTCAGCACAGGCGGCGACCTTGACGAAATACGCACCACGCTTCTGTCGAACTGTACGGTTCCTTTCGGAACAGTTCCGATATACGAAGTTATAACAGACAGAACGGTCGAACAGATCGATTACGATTCGATCCTGAAGGTCATAGAAAAGCAAGCCGCCCAGGGCGTAGACTTTTTCACGATACATGCAGGTCTGCTCATCGAACACCTCGACCACGTCGGCAAACGCATTTGCGGAATAGTCAGCAGGGGGGGGGCGTTGACGGCTAAATGGATGGTTCATCACAAAAAGCAAAATCCCATGTACGAACTGTTTGACGATATCTGTGCGATCATGCGTTAAAACGACGTGTGTTTTTCGCTCGGAGACGCACTTCGGCCCGGCTGTATCGCTGACGCTACAGACGACGCGCAGATCGCCGAACTGCGAACACTTGGCG
Organism: Planctomycetota bacterium; assembly: GCA_019456245.1. Classification (GTDB taxonomy): domain Bacteria; phylum Planctomycetota; class Phycisphaerae; order Sedimentisphaerales; family Anaerohalosphaeraceae; genus VRUF01. The sequence continues at coordinate 1,355 of VRUF01000219.1, forward strand.
AGCTTACCCAAAGGGCACAGGAAAACGGATGCCAGGTCATGGTCGAAGGTCCGGGCCATGTCCCATATGACCAGATACAACGCAATATGGAAATGCAGCAGGAAATTTGCAACGGTGCCCCATTCTATGTACTGGGCCCCCTCGTTACCGATATTGCACCCGGATACGATCACATCACCTCGGCCATCGGCGGAACTGCCGCAGCATTCTATGGCGCATCTTTTCTATGCTACGTAACACCTCGCGAACATCTCGGCCTGCCAGACGTAGAGGATGTCCGCCAGGGCGTTATCGCTTCGAAGATCGCAGCCCATGCCGCCGACATTGCCCGCGGTTTGCCGGGCGCTATCGACAGAGACAACCGCCTGAGCACCGCAAGAGCAAACCTAAACTGGAAGTGCCATCTTGCAGAATCACTCGATCCGGAAAGAGCAAAGCAGATGCACGATGAGGCATGCAAGCAAAGTGAAATGCCGGAATCTGAGCATGACCCGGATTTCTGCACAATGTGCGGGCGCGACTGGTGCAGCGTAAGAATAAATAAAGAGCTAAAAGAAAGCCTGAATCAAGAAGTCTGAGGAGCATATTAAATATCCCTGATACTATCGTTTCCATTGTTTTTCCTGCTTGTGTGACTTATAATGTTTCTGTCGTGACATTTATGGAGAACCATTGAAAGACAAAACCCGAAATATTCGTATTATATTGATCTGCCTTGCATTGGCGGCGGCAACTCTTACCAGCTATTGGCCGGTAAAAGATCATGAATTTGTCAATTTTGACGACTATGATTATGTAATGAATAATACGAATGTCAATACGGGCCTTACCGGCGCGAATATCAAATGGGCCTTTATGAAGGGCCATGCCAGTAACTGGCATCCGATGACCTGGATTTCACATATGGTCGATTGCAGCCTGTTTGGGCTCGACCCGGGACCGCATCATGTCACTAACCTCGTACTGCATATAATAAACACGCTGCTTTTGTTTTTTATCTTAAGCGTCATGACTAAACGCTTATGGCCAAGCGTATTTGTCGCAGCCCTTTTTGCTCTGCATCCTCTACACGTCGAAAGCGTGGCATGGGTATCCGAACGCAAAGATGTTCTCAGTACTTTTTTTGCTTTTCTGACTATCGCCGCCTATTACAGCTATACAAAAAAGGGCGGCGCGGGCCGCTATATACTGGTGATCTTCATCTTTGCTCTTGCTCTCATGTCAAAGCCTATGGTGGTAACTTTACCCTTTGTGCTTTTACTTGTCGATTATTGGCCGCTTGAGCGGTTCGATCTGGTAAAATCGTATAAACCGAAAACCCACTCTAAGCAGCGCTCGCTTACGTGGTTGATCGCAGAAAAGATCCCGTTTTTTGCCCTTGTCATTATATCCAGCGTTGTGACCTTTATCGTTCAAAAGGCCGGTGGTGCGATGAGCAGTCGGATGCAATTTCCGTTCTTGACCCGGCTTGCAAATGCGTCAATCGCCTATCTCGTTTACATTAAACAAATGGTTTGGCCAAAAGGTCTAGCCTGTTTATATCCGCACGCCAGGACTGATGTGTCAATTCCGCTTGCGGTCATTTGCGGATTATCGCTGATCGCAGTTTCAGCACTTGTTTTTATATACAGACAAAAATTCCGCTATCTGTTTACAGGCTGGTTCTGGTATGTCGGAATGCTTGTTCCTGTGGTGGGTCTTGTCCAGATTGGCGACCAGGCCTATGCCGACCGTTATACCTATATGCCTATAATCGGGCTTTTTATCATTATTGCCTGGGGGGCATGTGACCTGTTGAAAAAACCTGCATACAGAAGGGCGATACTGCTGCCTGCTGCTGTGGTTATTATTTCTGTTCTGGCTGTATTAACTTACATTCAACAGGGATACTGGCGCGACAACATTAAGCTTTTCGAGCGTGCGATAGATGCTACAAAAGACAATTACGTTGCACACTTTTGTATTGCGGACCCGCTGCGCGAAAGCAACAGAATAGAAGATGCTATTTACCATAACCGCAAGTGCCTTGAAATTGAACCTGATTATACAAAGGCCCATAACAGTCTTGGACAGAATCTTATGCTAACCGGCGATGTCGATGGGGCAATAAAGGAGTTTACCAAAGCCGTAGAACTGAGTCCCGGCATCCTTGCACCCCGTTTAAATCTTGGTCTAGCGCTGCAAATGCAAGGTAATTATAAACAGGCTATCGAGCAATTTACAATAGGGCTGCAGATGTACGATCTGGTCAGGGTTCGAGAGCATCTGGCCGATGTTCTCTTTAAGGCAGGTCGCCTTGATGAAGCATTAGTACAGTACAATCATATCCTGACCATTAAGCCGAACGATATTATTGCTTTATACCACGCTGGTTTGATATCTGGTCAGGCAGGAAAATTCTCTGAGGCTGAAAAGTATCTTGTAAAGGCTTTAGAACTGGATCCCGGCATGCTTGCGTCCCGTATTAATCTTGGTATAGCACTGAAAAAACAAGGTAATTATAAACAGGCTATCGAGCAATTTACGATAGCGCTGCAGATGGACGATATGGTCAATGTTCGAGAGCATCTGGCCGATGTTCTCTTTAAGGCGGGGCGCCTTAATGAAGCATTAGCACAGTACAATCATATCCTGACCGTTGAGTCGAACAATATTAAAGCTTTGTACCATGCTGGTTTGATATTTGCTCAGGCAGGGAAATTCTCCGAGGCTGAAAAGTATCTTGTGAAGGCTTTAGAACTGGATCCGAATTATATAGTCGCAAAAAATACCTACAGCGGTGTCCTGATCCAGCAGGGAAGATACGAAGAGGCCGTAAAACAGTGCAGGGCTATTCTTCAGGTAGACCCGGCTGTAATTGAGGCTCACAGCAACTGCGGGTTTGCGCTTATGAAACTCGGCAGGGATGAAGAAGCTGCTCAAGAATACAAAATAACACTCGAAGCAAAACCAGATAGCTTCAGTGTTCATAATGATTTGGCAGTGGTACTTTACGGACTTGGCAGAATTGATGAAGCAATCGAACATCTACGGATCGCTATTAAGATAGCACCTGATTTTGCCGACGCACAGAACAACCTTAAGATGATACTTCAGGAGCGAAGTAAAAAAACACCGGCGAATAACTCTTCAGGAAAACAGTTTTGACCTTATAAGAATCATTTTTGCCAGACGGTGACTTATAATGTTTCTGTCGTGACATTTATGGAGAACCATTGAAAGACAGAACCCGAAATATTCGTATCATATTGATCTGCCTTGCATTGGCGGCGGCAACTCTTGTCAGCTATTGGCCGGTAAAAGATCATGAATTTGTCAATTTTGACGACTATGATTATGTAACGAAAAATACGAATGTCAATACGGGCCTTACCGGCGCGAATATCAAATGGGCCTTTATGGAGGGCCATGCCGGTAACTGGCATCCGAT
>VRUF01000022.1:0-11090 GCA_019456245.1 Planctomycetota bacterium
AATATCGGCATCAGACTGTTCCAAAGAATATTAGCCCAGCCCAAAACAGTCAAGCATAATCTACCCATTGTATTAATATTCTATGCCTGATACCACATATAGTAGTGTGAGCGATTCTGGGCTTTTCAGGACATCTGACCTGCCAATACTTGTATAGGATGCAAAAATCATGCCAGCGGCTACCAGAAGATAAAGATTAAAGCTTATAGGTTTGAATACAGTAGAAACAGTGATAATGTTCGATAAAAGCCATATATTAGCCTATTCTTAATACTTTAGAAGGCTGGATCAATTTTGGAAGTGTTGGCATACTAACATGGTCGGATGGGAGAATATGTAATAATGAAGTGGAATGCAGTAGATATGTCCTGTCGGGTTTTAGAGTGCAAAAGATGGCAAAAGAATGCAAAAAAGTGTGGGTTTTTGGCGCTATTTTGTTGAAAAGTGCTGATTTTTGCAGTGTTTTGGGTGGGTTTGAAAAAGTGCGCAAAAGTGCGCATTTTTTTGCATTTTTTTGTGAAACTGATTTTTTTTGCGTTGAAAAGACGTGTTTTTTTGCAGAATAACTGTAGGGTTTTTTTGTCGGGAGTCCTCGTGAAACACTAAATTCTAATCACTAAATTCAAAATTGTGGCGTCGGCTCCGCCGAAATTATTTATGCGGGTCCTTCCACTTTCGGTCGGGATGATTGCTGGAGGCAATCATTTTTTTGCAGAAGAATCGTAGGTTTTTTTTGTCGTGATCGGTAATTTGGGGGGCATTTTAATTGATTATTTTCTATTGGCTATTGTTTATTGGGTTTTATTTTTTTGGTTGACTTTTTGTGTTGGGAGTTGGATAATGTTTTTGTGGATAGGATAAGGAAGGAAAGGGTTTTTATAAGATAAAAAAAAGAATTTTTTAGCCGCAGGTTTCGCAGATTACGCAGATTTAAAAAGATAGAAAGAAAGTAAAAGCAAAAGTTTTTTTTAGCCACTGATTTCACTGATTGCTCGGATTTTTTTGTTGTGATGGCTTCCGTCCTTCGCCGAGGCTTTGGAGGACAAGTCGGCGGCTTTGTTTTACAAAGCCTTTCGATCAGTCTAGTTTTTGCTCTTTTGGTGCTAGCACCAACGAACTAAAACCAAACTGCTCGGCCCGCGGGCGGGCTTGCGAAGCTTGATTAGTATGTGATTTTATTTTGATATAGGATTGTACGGTTTTTTAAATGTCTAATGTTTAATGAATAATGTCTAATGGTGGAATCCCGATTTATCGGGATGGTGATTTTGAAAATGAGGTGATTTTAAAAAAGGGATTGTGAAGGTGTTCACATAAAAAAGGTGTCTGACCTTTTTAATTTTCCCTTTTAATTTTCCAAAGAAAGTTAACTGATGAGTGAAAAGTGCAAGGCAACCACGAAGCAAGGTAATCCCTGCAAGAAACCTTCTATGAAGAACTGTGATTATTGCTACATTCACAGTTTTGGGAAATTTAAGAAAATACCATTCTGGAAAAACCCAACTTTTCAATTTCTTATCACAATCGCATTGACGCTGATGATATCCCTACACTCACAGCTATTTGGGCCATCTCTAAATAATCAAAATAAGATAATCAAATTGCTCGAAAATGAGATTAGCATTAAAAACTTACAGATTACCTTCATTCAGGGCCAGATCGACAAAGTTGAACCATCTGACCTTGCCCGTCAGCTGGCAGAACAGATAACTGACAAAGCCGGCCCCTACGGTCAGGCACTGAAAGCAATTGCGGGAAAACGTTTTGATGATGCTCGCAAACTGTTGGAGATAGCTCAAAATCAAAAAGAAACCGAACTATACAGAATCTACAGAGCTTACGGTGAAACAGAATACTATCAGATCAATTATGCCAAAGCTTTATTCTGGCTCAAAAAAGCCATGCCTCTCGCACCAGATTGTACATATTTATTAAACTCATCTGGCACTTTACTGTTCAAGTTAGCAAAATACGACGAAGCTGAACTACTCTTTAAGAAGGCACTGAAAATCAATGAGGCGAACTTCGGATCTGACCATCCCGCTGTTGCTAGTACCCTCAACAGCATGGCTGTATTACTTTTCGTAACCAACCGCTTGGAAGAAGCTGAATCGATGTTCCGAAGGGCACTGAAGATCAATGAAACTATCTACGGACCTGACCATCCTCAAGTGACCGCCTATCTTAGCAATCTAGCCGAAATACTTTTCTACACAAACCGCCTAAAAGAAGCCGAAACAATGTTTCGAAGGGCACTGAAGATTAGTGAAAGCAGCTACGGACCCAACCATCCCGAAGTAGCCATTTGCCTTGGCAATCTAGCCAATTTATTTCGTGACACAAACCATTTGGAAGAAGCTGAATCGATGTATCGAAGGGCACTGAAGATCAATGAAACCACCTACGGACCTGACCACCCCCAAATAGCCAATGACCTCAACTTCCTAGCCTTATTACTTTATAAGACCAATCGCCTGGAAGAAGCCGAAACAATGTTTCGAAGAGCACTGAAGATCGATGAAACCATCTACGGACCTGACCATCCCACCGTAGCCATTCGCCTCGACAACCTGGCCAAATTATTTTACGAGACTAACCGCCTGGAAGAGGCCGAAACAATGTATCGTAGGGCACTGAAGATCTGTGAAACTACCCACGAATCTAACCATCCCGAGATTGCTAAGATCCTTAACAATCTGGCTTTATTACTTTTCCACACCAACCGTATGGAAGAGGCCGAACAGATGTATCGAAGGGCACTGAAGATCAATGAAACCACCTACGGACCTGGGCATCCCGCGATAGTCGATTACCTTTGCAGTATGGCTGTTTTTTTTCGTGAAACCAACCGTATGGAAGAGGCCGAAATGATGTATCGAAGGGCACTGAAGATATGTGAAACTACCTACGAACCTAACCATCCCGAGATTGCTAGGATTCTTAACAATCTGGCTGTATTCCTTTCCAACATCAATCGTCTGGAAGAAGCCGAAGCAATGTTTCGAAGGGCATTGAAAATTGCTGAAAAATCCTATGGGCCTGATCACCCAACAACAAAAACTTTTCAAGTAAATCTCGAAACTTTTCTCGACGTGTTCAGTAACCCCGGACAATAATATTAACTTGTAAAAAAACGATCGCCTGGGCGTTGTAATTTTCTATCCATTCGGCATTGTTCAGGGCAAGCGTTCTGTTTGTGATTTATTATTGTTTTTTGATTATTGAGAAGTGGAATCCCGATTTATCGGGATGCTATTTTTGCGGGTCCCTCCGCTTCCGCCGTTGCTAAAGCTATGGCGAGATAGGTTTGGTCGGGATGACGGATTCTTTGGTTGGTTTTGCTGAAGAATAGAGGAAGAGAAAAGAGAAGGAAGAAGAGAAAGGTGAAAAGATGGGAAGAAATCTCCTTCGGCCCTATTAGAGTTTTTAAAACTCTAACAGGGTAAATCCTACCTTCGGCGATAGGGTGGGAGGGTTTGCGTTTTGGGTGGAGGGTAATTGTTATTGGGTTGGTTTTATTCGGAGAGCTTGCGCTCTCGCGCTCCTTTTGTACGTTCTGTTTTGGGGAGGGGAATTGTAATTGTGGTGGTTTATGCGGGCCTTCGGCCCTTACCCCCGATCCAAGGATTGGGGGTTAAATGAAAACGGATGATTGCCGGAGGCAATCGCTATTTTTATTCTGGTGCGCAAGTCCTTTAATTGTAGTGGTTTATGTTGATGTTTGGGGCGATTTGGGGGTTTTTTTATTTTTTTTTGTTGCTTTATGGCGCATTTCCATATATAATACGTGGCTATGGATATTTATCGAGGAGGTTTTAAATTCCACTTACCTGTATCCTGCGGGTTGAAATGACGGAACGTTTGGATCTGCGGGTGCCAGGATGGTTGGTTTTATTCGTAAATTTTGCCCTTGTGGGCATGGTGTATAAATAGAAGTTCAAAATTAAACATTAATTATGGTAGTTTGGACAGATGGAAAAGATTATAAAAATTCGTAACATTGGTATTTCGGCTCATATTGACTCTGGTAAGACTACGCTTAGTGAGCGTATCCTTTTTTATTCCGGACGTATTCATCGTATGCAGGAAGTGCATGATGTAAGTGGGGGTGCTACGCTTGACTATATGGAGCTTGAGCGTGAGCGTGGAATTACTATTACGTCGGCTGCGACGCAGGTTGACTGGGATGACAAGAGTGTTAACCTGATCGATACTCCGGGGCACGTCGATTTTACTGTTGAGGTTGAGAGATCCTTGCGTGTGCTTGATGGGGCTATCATGGTCCTTTGTTCGGTTGGCGGAGTTCAGAGCCAGTCTTTTACTGTCGATCAACAGATGAAGCGTTATCGTGTTCCGCGTATCGCTTTTATAAATAAGATGGACCGTACGGGCGCCGATCCTGAGCGCGTCCGAGAAGAACTTGTGGAAAAGCTTGGGCTTAATATTGTTCCTATACAGATCAATATGGGTGTGGGCGATGATTTTGTCGGTGTGATCGATCTTATTACTATGGAGGCGATTACTTTTGAAGGTAACGATGGCGAGAAAGTTGTTCGCGGGGAGATACCCGGCGAGTATGCCGAGGCTGCTTCTATGGAGCGTGAGGAGATGCTTGAGTCTTTGAGTATGTTCAATGATGAGATGATGGAGATGCTTCTTGAAGAGCACCAAGTTAGTCAGGAATTGATTTGTGAGACTATTCGCGAAGCTACAATTAATCGCGATATTGTGCCGATGATGATGGGTTCGGCGTTTAAGAATAAGGGCGTGCAGCCGCTTATGGATGCTGTTTGCGCGTATCTTCCGAGTCCGCTTGACCGGGTTAGCTTTGCCCGCGATCATGATAATGAGGGCAGCGAGGTTCCTTTGGCCAGCGATCCGGATGGGGCTTTTGTCGGGATGGTGTTTAAGATCGCCGATGAGAGTTTTGGACAGCTTAGCTATATGCGTGTCTATCAGGGCAGGCTTGTTAAAGGGCAGCAGTATCGTAATGCCCGTACGAATCGTAAGGTGCGTATCGGGCGTATTGTTCGGATGCATGCTAACGACCGTGAGGATATTGCCGATGCCGGGCCGGGGGATATTGTCGCGTTGATAGCGGTTGATTGCGCAAGCGGCGATACGTTCTGCGGCGATGGGGTGAACTATTCGCTGGAGAGCATTTTCGTAGCCGATCCTGTTATCAGTTTGCGTATCAAGCCGGAGACTTCGGCGGATCAGGAAAGAATGGCTAAGGCGCTTGGGCGGTTTATGAAGGAAGATCCTACTTTCCGTGTGTCCAGCGATCATGAGAGCGGCGAGACTGTTATCGCGGGTATGGGTGAACTGCATCTTGATGTTTATGTCGAGCGTATGAGGCGTGAGTTTAAGGCGTCGGTTACTGTTGGGGTTCCTAATGTGAGCTATCGTGAGGCGCCTTCGATTGAGGCTGAGTTTAATCATAAGCATAAAAAGCAGACGGGCGGTTCGGGGCAGTATGCCCATGTTGTCGGGCGGTTGATCCCGTTCGAGCATGACGCTGAGTCTACTTATGAGTTTGAAGATAATATTGTCGGCGGGCGAATTCCGAGCGAGTATATCCCTGCGGTTAATAAAGGGTTTATCGCGGCGACGAAGAAGGGTCCGCTTGGCGGGTTTGAGATCGTCGGCTGTAAGATGTGTCTTGATGACGGGTCGTACCATGCTGTGGACTCGAGCGAGATGGCGTTTCGGACGGCAGGGCGGGATGCATTTATCGCCGCGTTTAGAAAATCGCGTCCTTTGCTATTGGAGCCTATTATGGGAGTGGAGATCGAATTGCCAGGCGAGTTTCAGGGCGGGGTTGTCGGCGATCTGAATGCGCGACGCGGGATCATTATCAGCGTTGAGGCGAGAGGTACTTGTACTGTGGTCAACGCGGAAGTGCCGCTTTCGAGCATGTTCGGGTATGCTACGGTGATTCGGGGTATGACGAAGGGGATGGGAACGTTTTCCATGGAAATGGCGCGGTACGCTAAGGTTCCTGTGAAGATTGGTGAAGAGATTCTTGAGAAGCGGAGATTGGCGCAGGCGAAGTAATTAGGCGTTTCTTGAATAGCCAATATCCAACAAGGAATATTCAATAACCAACGGTAAAAGCTGAATAGCCAACACTCAACACGGAATTTCCAATAACCAACAGGGGATGGGCAACGCCGATAAATCGGAAACTATTTTCTTACCATATCTTTGGGATTAGGCGGTATTTTACTTTTTGTTTGTAGGCCTTGTATCCTTCCAGATTTTTCTCCAGCGTCTTGTCTTCCAGTTTTGTTCTTATTATGTATAGTATCGCAATGATCATGCCCAGTGCAAATGCGTACCATGATCCCATTAGTAATGATCCCGATGAAAACAGCAGTATTGCCCCGGTGTACATTGGGTGTCTTACGTGAGCATAAGGGCCCGTTGTTATTACGTGCTGGTTTTGCTGGTTTTCCTTCTTTACTATGGGGATGGCGAAAGGGTTGGCTTTGAATACCTGGCGGAAGATGTAAAACGATGCTGCCAGGCCTATCGCGCCGAGGATGTTTATTGATATGGGCATGTTGGACCATCGGAATCTTACAGCGTCTATTCCGTTTAGGGGGAGCCATAGGAAATACAGGGGGAGGAAAATCATGTGGAAGATACTGTCCCAGCGGGTTTGGCCCTTTTGGAAGGGTAATTCGAAACGTTGCTTGAGGAGTTGGGGCTTATCTACCAGGACTGTCAGGGTTACTATGCTTAATATCAGCATTGAGGCGATGTATAGCCAGCCCTGCGGCCAGTAAATCGTGCCTGCTCCGAGGAAAATCAGGGTTGAATAGACGAGTATCGATATTATTGAATTAATCCAGTATTCCGGTTTCATTATGCTGCCCCTATCTTCCTCTTTTCGGTTTTTTGGGGGTTTGGGTTGACATTTTTGTTAGGAGGGGTATTATTTGGGGGTTCTTGTGGTATTTTGTTTTTTGGAGATGGTTCTATGGGTACATCCGGTAAGAGTTGGGAAAAGCGTTTGAGCGGTGAGGTTGATGAGCTTGCGGTTGATTTTGTGGAATCGCTTTCTTATGATCGGCGATTGTATAAGTATGATATTGCCGGGTCGATCGCGCATGCTGAGATGCTTAGCGAACGGGGGCTTATTAGTAGAGCTGAGTTTCGGGAAATTCGGGACGGGCTTTTTGCGATATCCGATGAGATAGCTTCGGGGAAGTTTAAGTTCGATAAGATCGATGAAGATATTCATATGGCTGTGGAGGCTGGGCTGATCGCTAAGATTGGCGATGTTGGTAAGAAGCTGCATACGGGGCGGAGCAGGAATGACCAGGTTGCGACGGATCTTCGGTTGTGGATGCGGGATGAGATCGAGGTTTTGCAGGCGAGGCTTACCGGTCTGCAGAAGGCGTTTGTGAAACTTGGCGGTAAGTATGCTGGCGAAGTGATGCCTTCTTATACTCATCTTCAGCGGGCACAGCCGGTTAGTATCGGGGCCTATGTGCTTAGTTTTGTCGAGCAGTTCGAGAGGGATTTTGTTCGACTTGGAAATTGCAGGGATCTTTTAAATGTATCGCCTTTGGGGTCCGGGGCTGTTGCCGGGTCGACTCTCGATCTTGATCGGGAGAGTGTCGCGAAAAAGCTTGGGTTTGCGGCGGTGTCGCGAAATAGTATCGATGCGGTATCGGACAGGGATTTTTGTGCGGAGTTTATTTTTGACTGCTCTTTGATCGCGACGCATCTTTCGCGGTTTGCGGAGGATTTTATTATTTATTGTTCGAGCGAGTTTTCGTTCATAACCATCAGCGATAAGTATTGCACATCTTCGAGTATGATGCCTCAGAAGCGAAATCCCGATATGCTGGAGCTTATCCGGGGTAAGACGGGGTCGGTTTATGGGTCGCTTATGGCGATGCTTACTATATTGAAGGGGCAGCCTTCTACTTATAACCGGGATCTGCAGGAAGATAAGATTCATGTGTTTAAGGCGGCCGATGTTGTGAGTGCATCGGTTGATATGGCCGCTGCGATTGTTTCTAATACTAAGTTTAACGTCAAGCGGATTGCGGATGGGATGGATGAGGGATTTTTGGATGCTACGGCGCTTGCGGAGTATCTTGTTAAGAAGGGTGTTGCGTTTCGTCAGGGGCATGGAGTTGTGGGGTCGCTTGTTGCTATGTGCGAGAAAGAGGGGAAAAAGCTTGGTGATGTTGATCTTGAGGTTTTCAAAGAAACCTGCGATGCGATCGAGGAGGATGTTTATGATGTGCTTGGGGGCGGTGCGGTTGCCGGTCAGTATGCTACGGAGGGTTCGGGAGGATTGGAGCAGACGGCGGAGCAGGTGGAGTTTTGGAAACATGTTCTAAGGGAGCGGTGATGGGCGGAGAGGATAACATCACATCCTGGTTTGCGGGACAGTTTGGGGGTTCGAAGGAGGATTTTCCTATCGGGATCGGTGACGATATGGCGCAGGTTAATGTTGGAGAGGGAGGGAGCGTTCTTGTAACCTGTGATATGCTGCTTGACGGTGTTCATTTCGATCTGTCTGAGATTAGCGTTGAGGAGGCGGGGTATAAGGCGATGGCGGTAAGTCTTAGCGATTGCGCGGCGATGGCGAGTGTGCCTTTGTGTGCGGTTGTTTCTGTTGGGTTGCCTGAAGGATTCGATGCGGAAGGCTTGAAAGAACTTCATGCTGGTATAACGCGGGCCGGCGATATGTTCGGGTGTGTGCTTGTTGGGGGAGATATTACATCGTGGCGGTCGGGTGATGGGAAGTTTGCGATTAGTGTTGCTATGCTAAGCCGGCCTGGAAAGAGCGATCCGGTTCGTCGGGACGGGGCGAAGGTTGGAGATGTTATTTGTGTTACGGGCAGTCTTGGCGGGTCCATACTCGGTAAGCATCTTTGTTTTGTGCCGCGGGTTAGGGAGGCATTGGAAATTGCGGGGATGGTTACGGTTAATTCTATGATGGATATCAGCGACGGGGTCAGCAGCGATCTTAGGCGGATATGTTCGGCGAGCGGGGTTGGGGCGGTTGTTGAGGCAGAGAGGGTGCCGGTGGCGGCGGTAGTGGCTGGAGAAGATGACGCGATCGGCAGGGCACTAAATGATGGGGAGGATTTTGAACTTTTGTTTACTTTAAGTGAAGATGATTATTTGGACCTTATTGGCAAATGGGATATGGATGTTCCTATAACTCGGATCGGTGTTATAGATGACAGTGAAGAAGTGACAGTTTCGTATGCGGATGGCAGATTTGAAGAGCTTGAAGCGAGAGGATATGATCATCTTAGTGGAAATAGAAAATGAACTTGCTAATTCAAACCAAAAGAAAAGGGGTTGAAAAATGAATATTGGAGTATTTTTACTAATTGAGGCGTTTGCAAGTGTTGAGCAGCAGTTGAAACTTGCCAAAGAGATGGGTTTTTCGCACGCGGACATAACTGATACTAATGCGGGCGGCAGTATGCTTGGAACGGCGGGGTTTTCGCCGACGGTCAGTCTGGATGACAACCCGTTCGAGATTAAGCGCCTTTTCGACAAGTATGGGATCACTCCTTCGACTGTCTGCGCACATGCGGCATTGCTCGAACCGAGCAACCCCGGTCTATACAGTACTAGCGAAATCATGAAAGCAGTCAAATTCGCAGCGGCTATTGGTATTAAAGATATTGTGACGACCGACACCGATCCGAGGTCTGAGTGGGCGGAGAATCTTTCTTACCAGGAGCGCGTTTTTGTGATGGCAGAGAAACTCTATACGCCTGTAAAGATGGCCGCGGACTATGGGGTACGTATCCTGCTTGAACCGCATGGGCCGATCACTGACAGCATCAAAGGACTTGAGGACGTTTTTGACAGGCTTGGCAACCCGGAATCGCTGGGTGTGAATCTTGATACGGGGAATTCATGGCTTGGCGGCGTAGACCCGGTTGAGATGGCCAGAGTTTTCAAAGATAAGATACACCATATTCATTGGAAAGACCTCGATGCAGAATGGGAACCCAAGAGAGGTACGATGTTTGGATGCGGATTTTCGACGATCGCGCTTGGTGACGGTGTGATCGATATAAAGGGCGTTTGTGAAGTTTTGAAAGATGCTAATATCGAAAGCAGTACCCTTGAAATTGTCGGTTCTGAAGATATTCTCAAAAAGAGTGTCGAATATCTTAGAGAGTGCGGTTTGTAATAACTCAAACTAGCTGATCGGTCAGTTGAGTAACTTAAATTTTTTTTGAGAGGTTGAGAGATGCGGAAAATAAACGTAAGCAGACGTGATTTTATTAAGAGCTCGGTTGCAGCTTCGGCGGCGTTGGGGATTCCGGCTATTGTTCCGAGTACTGTCTTTGGAGCTGACGCGCCGAGCAATCGTGTAAATATTGGTATGATCGGCTGTGGGGGGATTTCCAATTACCATACAAAATACCTGAACCAAATGCAGGACGTTCGGGTTATAGCTGTCTGCGACGCCTACAAGACTCGTCGCATTGCAAAGGCGGCAGCTTTCAATAAGCATTACGGCGGTAGTGATATTACCAAAGCGCATGCTGATTTTCGCGAAGTGCTTGAACGTTCGGATGTCGATGCCGTTATCGTTGCCGCTCATGATAACTGGCATACGCCAATGTCTATTGCCGCGGCAAAGGCGGGCAAAGATGTGTTCTGTCAGAAACCGCTTGCACTGGATCTGGGACGTACGAAGATACTGCGGAAAGTAGTTAACGACAATAAAGTGGTATTCCAGTTTGGAACTCAGTATCGGTCCAAGTCACGGTATCGGAAAATGGTTGAGCTTGTCCGAAACGGATACATCGGTGAATTGAAACATATAGACGTGTGGGCTCGCAATGTAAAATTTAACGCGGCAGAATATCATGTCAAACCCTACGGGTCGACTGTAGAGGTTCCAGTGCCGGACGATCTGGATTTTGACGCGTGGCAGGGGCCTTCGCCGATGGTTCCCTATACAGTTGACCGATGCACCCAATGGGGCGGGTACCATTGTCCGGAAACGTCTTTGGGTTTTCTGAGCGGCTGTGCCATTCATCCGCTTGGGATAGCACAATGGGGTAATAAATCCGATGACACCAGCC
>VRUF01000022.1:11100-21090 GCA_019456245.1 Planctomycetota bacterium
CCCGATACGTTATAAAGGAACCGGCAGTGTGCCGACTGAGGGCATTTTCCGGACGCTGGAGCGTTGGGATGTCATGTGCGAATATGAAAATGGGGTAACACTTCGCTTAATGGACTACGAGACAGCCCGGCCTGTGGTAAAGAAATATTATCCGGCATTTAAGGACAATGACGGCGTGGTCTTTCATGGCACGAATGGGTGGATCGGCAATTTCGATTACTCCGGAACGTTCGACGCAAGCGATCGGAGGCTCTGGAAACAAGAGTTTAAGCCGACCGATGAAAGACTCTACGTGTCGCCAGAACATAATCGAAACTTTATCGACTGCGTCAAATCGAGGGAGGAAACAATATGTCCGGTTGAGATGGGAATTCGCTGCGACACGATCTGTCACCTGGTCGATGCCGCGGCACAGACCGGACGGGCGATCAAATGGGATCCCAGGACCGAGCAAATCGTCGGCGATGAGGAAGCGGCAAAAATGCTTACCCGCCCATACCGTAAAAAATGGAAAATCTGGTAGCTTGTCGGGTGTAAAGGTGAAGGGTAAAGGGTAAAGTATGGACGACGAGAAAAGTATTGTTTTTGTTAGCGAGTCTCCTGCGGACACTATTGGTTTTGGTGAGAAGATCGGCGCGTCTCTTGCGGGCGGTGAGGTTGTTTTTCTTATCGGACAGTTGGGCAGCGGTAAGACGCATCTTATTAAAGGTATAGCGAAGGGGGCGGGGTTTTCGGATTCGGATGAGGTGACAAGCCCTACTTTTGTGCTTGTAAATGAGTATGCCGGCGATGATATGCGGCTGGAGGTTTATCATATAGATGCTTATCGTATCGATGATGTGGGTGAATTTGAGATGCTTGGTTTTGACGATATGTGCCATGAGGGGTCTGTTGTGCTGATCGAATGGGCCGATAAAGTTGCAAGTGTGCTTGAAGATGTGGATCGGATTACCATTAATCTGTCGCATGTGAGTGAAAATGAGCGTTGTATCGAAATAAAAAATTGTTCATCAAAATTTTTTGACTCATTGAAATAGCGGTTGTGAGCTAAGTATTCAGTTTTTTATCGGTATAGGCGGGGGATTCCATTTTTTTACTACAATCGGGGTATTTTTGCGCGCGGTTGGTTTGGCAATCTGGTTTTTATTTCTTATATTTTCTCTGTATATGGAATTAATGAGTTCTTTCAAAAATTAGTCAGTCAAAAAACCAGCAGCGGATCATTATGCCGTACACCGATATCCCGGGATCGATCCGGGACGAAGAACTTAGTTCTCCAGGCGGCGAACCGTTTGCTGAAAAAAACAGTAATACGCCTTGCGGTTTCTCGTTGAGACCGTTTTGGTAAAAGTGATTTTGGAAAATTGATTAAATGTTGTGTTTAATCGAAGTCTGTTCAGTGAAAATTTAGGAGAAAAGAAATGAAGACGAACAGAAGTAACAAAGGTTTCACCCTGGTAGAAATTTTGATCGTTGTGGTCATCCTGGGTATTCTGGCAGCAATCGTAATACCTCAGTTCAGCCAGGCAAGCTCTGAAGCTCGCGTATCGAGCATCAAGAGTAACCTTCAGATGGTGCGGTCGCAGATCGAGCTTTACAAGATTCAGCATAATGAAGCTCTTCCCGGTGCGGGAACTTTGGATTTTGTTGACGCTTTGACGTTGCAGTCTGATATCGATGGAGCTACAGGTACTGACTATGGTCCTTATATGCAGAAGTTCCCTGTCAATGCGATCCTTGATGTAGGCAGTGTGATCGGTGAGATAGTATACGGAACAACTGCTCCTGCGGTTACCGCGGACATGGGTTGGAACTTTAACTCTACGACAGGTGTATTTACCGCACTGAATGCTGCTGCTTTACCTGGTGATGAAGATTGGTAAGATATAACAATATAGCTGATCGGTTCTTTGAGAGATCATTGGACCGGTCAGTTTTTTTTTGGCATTGTTTATGGTATCTGAAAGGAAATAGATTATGGGCGGGCATGATCGGATTTTTAAGGTGAGCAGGAAAGGTATAACAATACCGGAGTTTTTTATCATTTTGATATTGCTTGGTATGGTAACAGCGATGGCGATGCCTCGAATAAGTAATGCCAAAAGCGATATTAAGATGAACGATCTTATGAGCAATCTTCAACTTGTTCGGTCATCGATAGTACTTTATAAGGTCGAACATGACGGTCTTTTGCCCGGTCAGCAGATAAAGGGCGGAGAAGTCAGTGAGGAGGATTTTTTGAAAGCTATTGGCGGTTCGGATTCTAACGGTAAGAGGTATCTTGATAAGATGCCCCGGAATCCTTTTAACGGTCTTTGTTCGGTACGAACGGGAGGCTTTGATCTTGGTTCGGCGACAGGCGGAGGTTGGTTTTTTAATACTAAGACAGGTCGTTTCAGGGCTGATGACCCTGGTTATCACAGAGCATATTAAGAGCAAAAATTAGAGATTAAAAATCAAAATTTAGGAAACGGCCTTTGGCCGAGGCTTATTTATGAAACGTATTGGGAACAATCGAAGAGGTTTTACTCTTGCTGAATGCATGATAGCGCTGACGGTACTGTCAGTTGCGGCTACAGGTGTACTTATCCCTTTTTCAAGTGCGGCTTCAGTTCATGCGGAAGGTATGAGGAGGACGCTTGCCTCTAAAGTGGCGTCTGACCTGGTGGAGGAGATATGCGCGACGAATTACGATAGTATAATCGGTACGTGGAACGATTATGCCGAGGCGGAGGGGCACATAACGATGACGGGCAGTGCGGCTGAGTTTACGGGTGATGCGTATAATTTTTTCAGTCGTTGGGCAACGTGTAAGACGGCTAGTATCGGGTCGGATGATGACGCTACGATGCTTGGTATATGGGTGACAGTGGCAGTGGACTATCGCGGTAATGAAATAATAAAGCTGAGTACTCTAGTGAGTGAATAACTCAAACTGACCAATCGGTCCGTTTGAGAGTTTTTAGTTATTAGTTTTTAGTTGTTAGTTGAGGATACGGCCTAAAGGCCGAGGCTTATTTATGAAATGTATCAGATACAATCGAAAAGGTTTTACACTTTCTGAGTGTATTCTTTCGCTGATGGTTATCGGTATAATACTTGCAGCGGCTGCTACTCTTGCGTTTGCAATGAACTCTGCGGAGAAAGTCACGGACGATATGGGCGAGAGTCAGGCATACATAAGATATGCGACGATGCGAGTTTCTGAGCTTATTCGCAATAGCAATATGGTTTTTGCCACATCGTATCTTCACAATGGTATCGCTATATGGACAGATGTGAACAATAGCGGGAGAATAGGCGCCTGTGAACTTGTTTACGTTGAGTACGATGCAGCCAATGACGAAATCGATATAGTCGAATTCAGCGAATATAACGTGGTTGTGACGGTTGGTCAGGTTGAAAACGGTAATGCCAGATTGTTGTCGGAGCAGAATGAAACGGGCAGATACACGAACGTAGTTTTCGATTGTACCAAGGCGTCTTTTCCTGTGAGCAATCCTGTGGGCGATCTTGTTAGTATCCTTCTTACAGTAGACGAGAATGATGTCAGCAAGCAGTATCAGATATCGGCTCGTCGTATGGTTTCGATGGATTATCTGCTGAACGTGAGCGGTGGACTTAAGGGCGGAGATGACGACTTATGAGAAATCGCAGAGTGATAAATGAGAGAGATAAGGGTATTGTGCTCATTGTGATCCTATTTATAGTCGCGATGATCTCAGTTCTTTCCTTCGGTTTTGCGGTAAAGGCAGACAGAGAGCTGTCATTCGGTGAGAATGTCGGGGTTCGTATGAAGATGGACTGTCTTTCGCAGACGGGTCTTAATTACGGTAAGTCGCTTGTTATGAATCCTCAGAATGTTAGTACTGGCAGCAACGGCTATTGGGAGGGCGGGAGCGAATTGCAGATGGAGGGCGGGAGCGATTATTTTGATATTACTGTTGCGCAGGCAATATCAGGAAATACCATGAGGTGTACTTATAATATTACGTCCGAGGCCTACCGGAAAGCCGGCGAGAGCAATATAGCGACGAGCGCGATATCGGGAGTGCTTCGTCTTGATCCCTGTATCGGTTATGTTCAGCTTAATAATAACGGCAGGCTTGGATTTGAGGTAACGGTTAACGGGGATGTGTATTGCGGCAGTGATTTGTTTGTTGAAGGGATGATCCGTGGGGATCTCTCTACCGCGGGCAGTATAACGTGGTATGGTAATAATGTTACAGGCGATCTGAAGGTCGGAGTTGCGGAATGTCCTGTTAGTATTCCCATTCTCAGTACCGATGACTACAGCAGCGTTTATTATATCGATTCTCAGTCTTACCATGTCGAAGTGATTGATGCCAATGATGGGGACGGAGATCTGCAACGGGTGTTCAGTGCAAGTAATCCTGCTGGTGTATTCTATTGTGACGGCGATCTCGAACTGAAAGGTAAGACTGAGATAACTGGGATGCTTGTGGTGAAGGGAGATCTTATTATCAACAATGAGGCAATTACTATTACTGCGGTTAAGAATTTCCCCGCTTTGCTGGTGGGTGACGATATTAGGGTAGTGGATGATGAAGCGAACCTTGATGTGACGGGTTTGACCCAGGTGAACGACGACATCGATGTGACCGACTGGGATAATTGCAGACTGACTTTTGACGGTGCTTTGCATGTTTTGAATGGCAGTATAAAGAATACGAATGGGACGGGTACAAGCGTGATCATTACGGCCGATCCTATGGCTGCGGCGTTGAAGACGTGGTCGAGCGATGGTAGTGTTGAGTACTGGATGCCTGCGGGTGATGCATTTTTTAGGAGTATTGCTCGTAATTAAGGTCTTATAACCAGCGGTGTAATTGCCATACTTTCCAGTATGGCGAAATTTTCTTTAAAAAGCGATCGAATTTTCGGTTGAAGTTTAAACTCTGCTGAGTTTACCGAATGTAACGTTTGTGTGGATTATTCATTTCTTTAAGTGCATTTCCAGTATTGAAACGGTGGTATAAAGCTTGTTTTAAATTTCCGCGGCGGCTACTGCAATTCATTGTGCGTTTTACTTTACCTTTGTTTACATGACTGAAAGTGCGTCTACTCCAAAGGGTGTATTGCCGAGGTTAAGGAGCGTGGTGTTGATGTCGAAGATTGACAAGGAATCAGTATATGAAGATTATTTTTCTTTAATGGAAAAGGCATAGAGATGGCAGAAAAGCGGGTTTTAAGACAAGAGAAATTGTCATGCAATGCTTTTACGCTTGCTGAACTGATGATAGTTGTTGTGATCATATCGATCGCAGCATTGCTTGCAGTGCCGATGATGAGTTCTGCTGCCGATAGCCAACTCCGTTCAGCGGTGAATATGATCGCTGCCGACCTTGAGTATGCCAAGAGCATGTCAATCAGCCGTCAGCAGGATTATTCAGTTGTATTCGATGTGGGAGGCAATTCTTACGAGATCCGTGATGAGTCCGGCAGTGTGATCGATCATCCGATGCGGGTTGGCACTTTGTTTTCTGTGACTCTTTCGGATGACAGCCGTTTGAGCGAGGTTGAGCTTGACAGTGTTTCCTTTGATTCGACATCGACGGTAAGCTTCGATTACCTTGGCAGCCCTTCCAATGGAAGCGGTACACCGCTTAACAGCGGTAGTATCGTTCTTGATGCGGGTAATTACA
Source organism: Planctomycetota bacterium (assembly GCA_019456245.1). Classification (GTDB taxonomy): domain Bacteria; phylum Planctomycetota; class Phycisphaerae; order Sedimentisphaerales; family Anaerohalosphaeraceae; genus VRUF01. The sequence goes on from VRUF01000022.1 coordinate 16,767, forward strand.
GTATGACGATAACGGTTCAACCGGTAACCGGATTTCTGACGATCCAGTAGAAAGCGGTGAAGAAGTTATGATAGATTTTAGTTTTTTCAAAGCAAGGCCGATTGGTCTGGATATTGGACATAGCTCAGTGAAGATGCTGCAGTTTGCCAGTAAAGACGGCCAAATATACGTGGTGGGCGGCAACAAGATCCAGTGTAAGACTGAAAGTTCGGATTGGCAGGTTCGTAAGGATTTTCTTGTAAGCGCCATCACAGAACTTACGAACCGATGTGGTTTTTCGGGTAGAAAGGTTGTTTCCTGTTTGCCGAACGACCGTATCCAGACGGGAAGTTTTCGTTTTGATGTTTCCGAATCCGATCACGTCGATGCACTTGTGAAGTCTGAGGTTTCCGAGCGATTTGGGCTTGATCCTGACCGCGACGAGATCGATTATGTAACTGCCGGTAAGGTTTACCAGGGCGAGGAGATAAAGAACGAAGTGATCTATTTTGCTACAAGCCGCAGTACGATAGAAGATCATATTTCAGTTCTTGAGGAATCTGGTCTGATCCCTGTTTCTATCGATCCTATAGCCTTTGCGTTGATGCGTAACTACCGTCGTGCAATGCGTCGGCAGGCGGATCAGGAAGTAGTGAAATTCATAGTCGATATTGGCAGTTATTCTACGACAGTTGTCGTAGGCAGTTGTCAGCGTATATCATTTATAAAACAGATCCCGATAGGCGGTAGTCAGTTGAACGGTCAAGTGGCCAAGCGTCTTAATATCAGCATCGAAGAGGCGGCATTGCTTCGATCCAAGATGCTCAACGGTAATAAAGAAACAATCGACCCTTCTACGGAACGTTCTGTGACCGATTCGATGAACGAGGTGATCGAGAAACTTGCGAAAGAGATATCGCTTTGCTTCCGTTACTATTCAGTTACTTTCCGCGGCGCGCGTCCTACGGAAGCGATCCTGAGCGGTGGCGAATCTTATGAGACAAACCTTGTTAAAGCTTTAACTCGTCATCTCGGTATCGATGTGCGACAGAGCGAACCCCTAAAAGGTATAGACCTTACAAAAATTGAACATTTAATTGATTCCAGCTCGCCTCTTAGCGAATGGGCGGTTGCAACGGGCCTTGGTATCAGAGGCTGGGACATGGTTAATAGCGAGATGCAGGCTAATGAACGAAATTGATTTTCTTCCACAATGGTATAAGACGGGCAAGCGACGTCGAGTTAACTACCGACGGCAATACATTGCCGTAGGCGGTTTGTTCCTGGCTATGCTGGCGTGGAGTTTTTCCGGCAGTTACTCGGTATCTCTTTTGAATGCTCAAGTCGAGGTGATGGAGAATTCGATCAGCGGTAACAGTATGGTTGCCGTGAAATATCAAGAGTTTAAGAATCGGATGTCAGAACTAGAGATGAAGTCGGGATTGCTTAAGAAGCTTGATCCGGGCTTGAAGATGTCGTGGGTTCTTGGCGAGTTGAGTTATCTTTCGACCGGTAACGCGTTAATAACGAAGCTGGATATAAAGAGCGAGAAGATGAGTATTGAAGGTGGTGCCAGTAGGTCTGATTCAGTTCGGTTTTCATCAGGGCAGAAGGAAGCAGATAAATCGATTTCCGAATCTGATGTTCGTTTTCGTGTAATAGTAAAAGGACAGGCAATAAATGCCGCAGAGGTTACCGCTTTTATATCAGAGCTTGAGGAGTCGCCGTATTTTTGTCAGATAGTACCCGGTTTTATGAAAAATGTGAAAGATTCGTCAGAGACGGATTTTGAAATAAGCTGTTACGTTGCGAATTATGTTGAAAAGTAATGATGAGATTATTTGAAAAACAACAATTAGTAATAACAGGCTTGGTGATTGCGATAGTTGTCGGTTTTGTTTTCTTTCGGTATATTCCTCTGGCGAGGCGTACACAGGAGATCAACCAATCCAAGCAGCGTTATTTACAAGAAACCTTAGAGGTTAAGGATCAGGCTCAGCGTTTACCAATTGTTATCAGCAAGATGGAGCAGTTGAAAGTTAAAGTGGGCGATTTTGACCGTAAGATTCCGATTGTTCGTGAATTTGGTTCATTGTGGGACCAAATCGCAGCCGTTATGAGCAAGTGTGGTTTGAAGGAACAACTGATTCAGCCTCGTGATGAAGTGAAGGGCAGTGAAATTTGCCTTATTCCGATCAACATGCAGTGCCGTGGTAATTTGCAAGAGATTTTCTCATTTTTCCAGTCGCTTGAGAATTTCGAACGAGTGATATGTATCGAATCTCTATCTATGGTTGGCAGTGCCGGCAAAGATAGCGTCGGAGATGTCAAACTGACAGCAAATGCGAATATTTATTATCGTCCTGCGGAAATGAGTATGTCCGGGGGGGTTAGATGATGAAAACGACAGCAACCGGTAAAAACGTAGCGATCAGGCAATCTAAAAGCGCACCTGCGATCAATAAGAAAACGGTGATAGCGATCGGTCTGATCCTGGTGATGGTGTTTATGTGGGGCCGTCTTTTGTTTTCGGACGGTTCAGATGTTAAGAATGCCAAAGGAAATACGATGCCGTTGATCCCTCCTGCCGGGAGCGTTCAATCCGTTTCGAAGCTGGAACGTGTCGAATTGCCGGTAATTGCCGGTCGTAACGATATGATAACGCACGATATGTTCTCAAAGGCAGAATGGGCGAGTTCGACAGGCCAAAAAACTACTGTCGAGTCGAAATCAATTGCGGGTATGGACGCAAAAACTCAAGAGATGCGGATTCGTCATATCGCTAGTACCCTTGAGCTTGGAGCGATAATCGATGGAGTAAAAGGCGCATCAAAGGAGGCGTTTGTTGACGGAGAATTGGTTTCCGGCGGATCTAAACTGATGGTCAGGCGTTCCGGCAGAGCTTATGAGTTTACAGTTGAAGATATTATGCGTGATAGAGTGATTCTTAAATGGCACGAATTTACGATAGCAATAAAGATGTCCGAGACGAAAGAGGTCTCTGGTAATTAGGTGACAGTAATCCAGGATAGGAAGAACGCGAGGTAAAAATGAAGACTTTAATTGTAATAATCAGTAGTTTGGTTTTTGTGGTGTGCGGTGTTGTAGTTGCAGAAGGTATACTTTCCAGGTCAGATGATATTAGTGAAGCGGTCGCAGAGATGCAGGAAGTTTCAGCGGCGGAATTGCTGTCAAGTGTCGCAGTTGCAGAATCTGTTACAACTGAGGCGATGGGCGATGAAGCCGGTTCAGCGGAGGATGCGAACAGTATAGATGTTTCGCTTTATGAAGACGGTGATGGCGATGCTTCTATTCGTTCTATGGCATTTAACGAGGGAACTACGATCCGCAGTGCGTTGTCGATGCTTTCGAAGCTGTTCAGGAAGAACATCATTCCGTCTCCGGAAATTTCGGGTACTGTGACGGTGAGCAATCTTTACGATGTTTCTTTTGAAGAGGCACTGGCGGCGGTTATCGGTCCTAATAAGTACCATAAGAAGGATGATTTCATAAGGGTATATACTCCGGAGGAGTATACGCAGGATCGTGAGCTATTGGAAAAAGCTATAATCAAGCTTTATTACATGACGGCGGCGGAGGGACTGAATCTTATAACCCCTCTGTTGAGTGAATCCGGTACAGTTGCGGCCAGTACCGCTGCGAAAATTGATACGAAAGCCGGCGATGGCGGGGATAGTTTTGCTCTTACAGATACTCTTGTTGTCAGGGATTTTCCAAAAAATGTTTCTGATATTCGTGAAACGCTTAAATCGCTGGATGTGATGCCGGCACAGATATTGATCGAAGTTACGATGCTGGAGGCTAAGCTTGACGAGACTACGGAATTCGGGCTTGACCTTGATGCACTTGGAATGAAGCCTATAGATACTGTTAGTGCGATGGGTCAAGATGGTGTTTCAGTATCCGGTTTTGCATCGGGTGTAGCAGGCGGAGGACTTAACATAGGCATCCTGTCCGACAATTTCAGAACGTTTATCAAGGCGATTGAGACGGTAACCGATACGACTGTTCTGGCGAATCCTAAAATATTGGCATTGAATAAGCAGGCTGGTTCACTTCTTCTTGGCAAGCGGGATGGTTATATAACTATCACGAGTGTAAGTGACGGCGGCCAGGCGACGCAGGAAGTTAAGTTTCTCGAATCTGGTACAAGACTTGCGTTTCGGGCTTATATTTGCAAGAATGGTTTGATACGGATGGAGATCAATCCTAAGCAAAGTGAGGGTGAGACAGTAGTAAAAGGTGACTTTGTTTTGCCACAGGAGACGACGACGGAGATTCTTACTAATGTGATGGTCGAAGACGGCCAGACGATTGTTCTTGG
>VRUF01000220.1 GCA_019456245.1 Planctomycetota bacterium
GGTGTGGGCGGTAACGGTGCGTTACGCAACATCAGTGGTACGAACAGTTATGCGGGTGCGATTACGCTGGCGGCTGCAACGACGATTCAATCAGATGCAGCTACATTAACGTTGAGCGGTGGTATCACAGGTGCAACACTGAACCTGACAGTGGAAGGTGCAGGTGATACGACGATTAGTGGTGTGATTGGCACGACGACGGGGACGTTGACGAAGAACGATGCAGGTACGTTGATACTCTCAGGCGCGAATACCTACACCGGCACGACGACGATTAATGCAGGAACGTTACAGTTAGGTGCTGCGGGCGTGATTGCGGATGGAAGTGCGGTGACAGTGGCTGGCGGAATCTTTGACCTTAACGGTAACAATGAAACAGTGGCCTCATTGACCGTCACGAGTGGATCTGCAACGACCGGGACAGGCACACTGACGACAACTAATAATTTACAAATAGATAGCGGTTCAATAACTGCGACGACAGGTTCTTTAGATGTTAATGGAAATGTTTTAATTAATGGCGGTACATTAACCGCGCCATCGGGTAACTTTAATGTATTCGGCACCTGGACGAAGACTGGCGGTACGTTCACGAATAATGGAGGCACGGTGGTTTTTGACGGTACTGGTACGCAGACCGTTGCATCCGACAGTAGTGCTTTTAATAATGTTAACACCACCGGCAAAACAGCGGGTGCACTTAATTTTACAGATTCAGTATCAATTGCGGGGACATTAACCACCTCGGCCAACAACTTTAATGTATCTATTCTCAATGGTGGAACGATTGCTACCACCAGCATATCTCATACGGGATCAATCACCATTGGTGATGCTGATGGCGATACAACGAACTTTAACAACGGCCTGAACACCACAACCACCTCGGCCGCATCACTTTGGGGCACAATTAATACCACCAATAGCACACTGAATTTTGTCGATGCCACGACGATAAACGGTACATCAGTGACTCTAGATACAGGTGCGGGTGCGGGTAATGTCACATTTTCTGGCACTCTGAATGGTGCCGCAGACCTGACGCAAGACCTGACAATTGCCGCCGGGACAGGCACTGTTAACTTCAATGATTTAGTCGGCACAACCAACCGGTTAAGAGATGTCCTGATCAATAGTTCAGGCACCCTGACGATAGATGCCTCAGTGAGTGGTGCTGCTGTCACGATAGGGGAAGATGAAGCCGGTACCACGGATACATTCCTAGCCAGAACGCTAAAGACCAATGCTGCGGGGATAGGTGGTCAGATCGTCCTGGGCGGCACTGGCGGTTTGGGTGGTGATATCATATTGACGGGTGTTGCAGCAACGAACTCTCTCGATATTCAATCAAATGTGACTGCTGGCGATGCCATATTTATTCATGCAAATATCACAGTAGCAGCGGGTGATATCGTGATGGAAGCGACAGATAATGGTGAGGATATCAGGATTGATATCGTTGGTTTGCCAAATCCGGCTGCGTCTCCAGGTACAAATAATGCGGATATCTCAACCCGAACAGTCTCGGCGCCAGCTGGCTCTATTACTACGCTGGTTGCAGGGGGCGGGGCAAGGACTCGGTTCCTGGACGACGATGGTGGAGGAACTTCTAGCAGTCCTACAGCTGGCAAGAACACAATATTTGCTGGATTCGTGGCCGTGAGTGCTGATCAATCTAACTTTGGTAATAATCTTGATGATGGCGTTTTTCCTCATATTGCAAGTGCCATTATTTCTCTCAGCTTTACAGGTGACCTGGAACTGGGCGACGACGCGATCGGCGCGGTCGGTGCATTAGCGGGAAATTTCATAACTGATGCAACAATGGATGGATTTCTAGGTAACATTGGGACCACTTTAATTATTGATGTCACCACCGGTAACATTATCCTTGATCGTGCAAATCCGTTTAAAACGGCAACTGGTACGGAAAGTTTGACACTAATTACCGATGGCTTGATTACTGATGCCAGCGCTGCGGGAGATGGTGATGGTTTGGCGTTTCAGAGTTCGGGAACCTTAACATTAACCTCAGCAGGAACCATTGGTACTACCGATTTAGGCGGTGTAGTGTTTGCTGGTGGTAATGCTGATAACCTCATGCGCATTGACGTGGGAACCCTGATTATTACCTCGACAGGCATGAGTGATGTAAATATTACCGACACGGGTGCAGTAAATGGAGATACTATTTTCAACATCTCTACCGGTGGCGCTGGTGACATTACTATCTCCAAACTGGCTGGCAATATGATCCTGAATGGTATTTCAACGACTGGTAACCTGATCGCAGCAACCACTAACGGAACAATTACAGACACTGCGGCCGTCAGCGTCACCAGCAATGCGACCTTCAACGATGTGGGCCTAGCGGGTATCACGCTTGATACGCTGGAAGTTGATGCTAATGTCATCCTGACGGCGGCGGGGGACACCTCGATCACGAATGACACGGTACTGAACCTGGAAGGTGCAGTGACGGGGACCCTGGGTGCGACGGCGACGGCCGGTGGTATTACTGACAGTGGTAATTTGAGTGTAACGGGCGATGCGACGTTTACTGATACGGCGACCGCGGGTATTACCCTCGGGACATTACAAGCCGATAGCAATGTCATCTTGGTCGGCGCAGGTGTGACTTCGATAACCAACGATACGGTACTAAATTTAGAAGGTGATGTGACTGGGACGTTAGCTGCGACGGCGACGGCCGGTGGTATTACTGACAGTGGTAATTTGAGTGTAACGGGTGATGCGACGTTTACTGATACGGCGACCGCGGGTATTACCCTCGGGACATTACAAGCCGATAGCAACGTTATCCTGACGGCGGCGGGGAACACATTGATCACGAATGACACGGTACTGAACCTGGAAGGTACGGTGACGGGGACCCTGGGTGCGACGGCGACCACGGGGGGGATCACAGACAGTGGCGCCATCACGGTAACAGGAACGACGACTCTTGCTGCCGGCGCTAATACAATTACATTAGACAGTGATACAAATGATTTTCAAGGGGCACTTAGCGTCAGTAATACTGGGGCGAATGCTGTCCTTATCCACGATGCAAATAGCTTAGCTATTGGCACAGTGAATGTTGGCAATAACCTGATACTAAATATAGATCGTGGAGCAGATGATACGGCAAGTCTGGACTTCAGCGGAGCAACCATAACTGCTGTGGGTGGCACGATCACTCTGGATGGTCAGGGCACGAATGATACTTTGATAGCAACTAATACTGATAACAACTGGACAATTACTGCCTTAGATGATGGTAATTATGATGATAATAATGGTGCAGGTCGGGTATTCAGCTTTACTGATTTTGCAAATCTTACGGGCGGTAGTACGACCGATGATTTCGTCATCAATAATACATTCGGTGTTTCAGGCACGATTGATGGCGGTGCGGGTGTTGTGAATGACAGCATTAGCGTCGCCCCTTACACCACCGCCGTCAGTGTGACATTAGCAAGTGCCGGGGCGAACGATGGTATGGCCGGAACCATTACCGGTGTTTCCATGTTTGATAATATTGATACCTTAACGGGTACACCACAGATTGATACTTTGACTGGTTTTAACACGACCGCCGAATTCGAGATTGATGGCAGCAACCGTTATTGCGATGCTGTTGGTTGTGGTGGCAATGTACTTTCATTCTCAACCATTGAAAACCTGACAGGTGGTGCGGGGGCAGATACCTTCAATATTACAACCACTCACACAGGGAACCTGACAGGTGATCCTGCGGGTATTGGAAATGACGGGGCTGATAGCTTCATATTCAATGATGGAGGTGTAATTGGTACGGCTCGGGTGCTCGGCAATATTGATGGTGGTGTATTTGATGGCGCGGGCGGACCATCTGCTACCAGCATTGACACTATTGATTTTAGCAGTTCTCTACTTGCATTAATAACCAGTACGGGAACCGGTACAGATAACGGTACAACGGGAACCATCCTCGATGATCCACTGATTAGTGCCCCGCCTGATACTGCATTGATAACAGGCACCTATGACAACATTAATGCAATTATCGGTAACGGTTTGGGTTCGATATCCGGGCCCGCTGTGGAAACATGGTGGAACTTTACCAAAGTTAATGCAGGTACTTTTGGAACTAGTTTTCTTACGATAGGAGACAATAGTTTCACCGGTATCGCTATTAATGCAGGCGATGCCAAGGATGTGTTTATATTTGAGTTCGCTCCGGGTGGGATGCCTGCTATAGAAGTAGGACAGATTACCCTGGGTATTAACGGAGGCGCCGGCGAAAATATACTGGTAGGTAGTACAGAGGGTGATATTTTCACAATTACCGGAACCAATACTGTTACAGTTAGAATTGGCGGTACGACTGCCGGTTTCCTGGATACCACTCTGACCAATATCACCAAGATTGACAGTACGGCTGAGGGCAATGTGACTGATGCAACCGCTGACACATTCAATATTAATAGTACATGGGGTGCCGTGGGTGGTACGACAGATGGCTCGATCACCGCTGGTAATCTTAATGATACATTTAATATTAATGCGAATGTACTAGGCACACTCACGGGCGGTGCGGGTAACGATACCTTTACCTTTGCTGATACGCGAACAGTGGGTGGTAACATCATTGGTGGAACTGGTACTGATGTTATTGATTGGACAGCTTATACTACAGCACGCAGTGTGATTTTGAATGCGGTCGGCACCAATGACGGTTTCAAAGGACCAGAGGCCAGCATAAATGCTGGGGCAGCTAATGGCTT
>VRUF01000221.1:0-1581 GCA_019456245.1 Planctomycetota bacterium
AAAAGGCCCTGCCGCCCGGCAGATAGAGGATTTGGCGGCAGATATGGCGGTGATCAATCTTGGAGAAGAATTTGAAGATTTTGCCGATACGGCCGCGGCCATTGAAAATATGGATCTGGTCATTTCGGTCGATACTTCCGTGCTTCATCTTGCAGGGGCTATGGGTAAGGCTGTATGGGCTCTTATCCCGTTCGAACCCGACTGGCGATGGATGCTTGAGCGCGATGACAGCCCTTGGTACCCGACGATGAGGCTGTTTCGACAAAAGGTGCGCGGGGACTGGGAGGAATTATTCACCAGAGTGGGCCAGCAGCTACAAATTTTGGTGAACAAAAGCCTTTAAGGTTCAGTTTTTAATTTGCGATCGCTTTCCAGCTTTGGTTTAGCTCTTCGAGGAGTTTGATGACCTCTTCGATCTTGCCGGTATCCTGCTTTTCATTGGCCTCATGAAGATGACGGATCATAAACATATACAGGCTGCGAAGATTTGTTGCCACTTCACCGCCTGCTTCCATATCCAGAACTACGTTGAGTTCATTGATTATGTCTTCGGCCTTGTTTAAGTACTTGCTCTTTGCTTCATGATCGCCGGCCTCGAGCTCTTTGATCGCCAGTTTTAAGAATTTGATCGCACCATCGTATAGCATGACGATGAGTTTGCCCTGTGTTTGGGTGGCAACTGCGGTTTCCTGATATGCTTCGACGCCCTTCATAATATTACTCCGTTAATATATTATCAGCATTATTGTATTTTTAACTTATGGGGAGACGGCTGGTATCAGCCGTCTCCCCGAGGGGTCGTTCAAAAATTCTCAGTTGCTTATCTAAGTAGTGTAAGTGCCATCTGAGGCATCGTGTTAGCTTGCGATAACATGCTGATACCTGCCTGTGCCAGCACCTGTGTTCTGGTCAAGGTTGCCATCTCTATAGCAACGTCAACATCAGAAATACGAGATTCCGCAGCCATCAGATTCTCTGACTGAATATCGAGAATCGCGATAGTACTTTCAAGACGGTTCATCTTGTAACCGAATGCCGCACGAGCCGTATCTTTGGTCGTGATAGCAGTGGTTATCGCAAGGAGAGCCGTCTCGGCATTTGCGGTGGTAGTAATGTTAACACCGGTACCTGTTGCCTCACTAAAATCAGAACTTCCGTCTGCCCATGCATCAGTAGCATCGGAGTCTGTGATATCGAGGTCCGTTTGAACGCTGTCGGCTACAATAGCACCAGAAGCAACGGTGGTAGCGTTAGTGCTAAATGTCATCGTAGCAGTATCGGCAGTTGTCAGTCTTGAGCTAACCTTCAGATAGTAAGCGTTCGCGGTGCTGTTGTAGTAGGCTGAAGCCATCGCATAGTCTTTACTGTTACCGTCTTGGTCGTTTCCGAGGGTCTGCGACTGCTGGTTGATGGCATCAATAACCTCCTGCAGCGTAAAGTCGTGGCCTACAGTTGAAGCACTTGTTTCGCTAAAGGTAACAGTTATCATGTCTTCTGTGCCTGTGCCGCTAGCAGTGGTGTCATTAAACTGAATTTTCAGTTCCGTTGTTAGATTACTATCAGCGGAGTTAGTCAGCGTCA
>VRUF01000221.1:1591-4760 GCA_019456245.1 Planctomycetota bacterium
TTCCGATCTAGCGTCATATAGGCGCCTGAGGCTGCTGATGCAACACCAGTCTGGCCAACTATCTCTAAACCGGCGCTACCTGCGGCAATACCAAGAGTACTTGTCGTCATATCCTGGCCGGTGATCGTGATCTTGTCGGTTGTTCCAACGTGGATGTCAACGGTGGAGCTGTTGTTGATCAGGTTGGTTTGGTTAAACTCCGTCGAACCTGCAATACGATCGATCTCAGAAGCCATTTCTGCGAACTCAGCGTTCATGATAACACGCTGTGCTGAAGAATATGACCCTGTTGCGGCCTGTTCCGCCAGCTCCTTCATACGGATAAGGTTATCATCCATGACCGCCATTGCACCTTCCATCGTCTGTAACATGGAAATACCATCCTGGGCATTTCTTGATCCCTGCTGGAGCACGGCGATGTCCGCACGAATTAATTCGCGAACAGCCATGCCAGCAGCATCATCTTTCGCACTATTAATGCGGAGGCCTGACGCCAGCCTTTCGACACTTGTGGCCAAGCTGTCATACGACTTGCCCAAATGCCTGGCAGCATTAGCCGCCATGATGTTGTTTTTAATCGCTAACATTGTCTGACTCCTTAAAAATAAACGTTTACTTTTTCGGGCTCTGTCAAGCCTTACTTTCTAATGTCAGTGTGCAACGAGCACACGTGGGGGAAAATCCTTTCCACATAAGCATTTTCGATTGTGAAAAGGAATACTTAAGGGTTTTTAGCAGGAAAAACCTTAGTAAAAATGACGCCTGTAATATCATAAATATCAGTACTGATAATCGCATGATTTGAGGACTTGAGACGAAAAAAAAACGAAAAAATTAAAAAAACAATGCTATTTATGGTCGCTTTTAGGAAGCTTTTTCCTCAAATTAGCTTTTGAAAGATAGCATAGAGTCTGTACAATAGAGCAAGCAACTAAAACAAATGCTTATAGCTGCAAAGAGGAAGCTTATATCGTTGATGACTGGGGACAAGAAAAGTGAGAATAACACACCAGAGTGCAAAAGGTCTACTGTAGGCGCAGAAAACCCGTGCGAGAGTTCCTTGTCGGGATTAACTATCGCCCAGGCACTCGATCTGGCGTTTTCTCACTATAATAACGCAGATATGCCCAGGGCAGAGCAAGTGTGCCGGCTGGTCCTTGCCAAAGATCCGGATCAAGTCGATGCAATGCAGTTACTGGGTCTCGTTCTAAGTCAACGAGGAGAATACGCTGAAGCAGTAGAATTTCTGCGCAAAGCCATTCTGAAAGCACCAGATCATTCGGCATTACATAACAATCTTGGGCTGACGCTTCATCAAATGGGAAAGGGCGAAGAGGCTGTTATCGAATTTCGCCGTGCGATCGAACTTCGAGAGGATTTTGCAAAAACTCATAACAACCTCGGTGCAGCGCTGATGAAACTTGGGCATCTGGATGAGGCAGTAAATGCCTGCAATAAGGCAATCCGGCTAGAGAAAGGTTTCAAGCAGGCGTATAACAATCTTGGGCTTGCATTGAAGAAAAAAGGCGATCTGTCTAAAGCGGTTTTGGCGTATGAAAAAGCCATAGAATTGGATCATAATTACGCAGAAGCAATAAATAACCTCGCAATGGCCCAAATTGAGCAGCAAAAATTCACAGAATCTCACAAAAATTTAAAAAAAATTACACTTTTAGCCCCGAATTGCGCAGAATTTCACAATAATTTCGGGGTACTTTTTAACCGTCAAGGCCGTTTTGAAGAGGCTGTGGCGGCAAGCGAAAAGGCAATAAGCATCTCTGAAAACTACCTTGAAGCGTACAATAATCTGGGTACCGCGCTTATGGAACTTGGGCGGTTTTCTGAGGCAAAAGGCGCTTTTAAGGCCGCAATCGCCATTAATCCCGAATGCGCAGAGCCGCATCATAATCTCTCCCTCATCCTGCTGCTGACCGGCCAATTCAAAGACGGATGGGAAGAATACGAATGGCGTTGGCGCAATGAAGATTTCTCGACACCCTTACGACCTTTTCACCGGCCGTGGTGGGATGGCAGCGTTAATGGCATTAAAAAGCTGCTTTTATGGGGCGAACAGGGTATCGGCGACGAAGTCCAGTTTTGCGGACTTATCCGGCATATAGTCTCACAGGGTATTGAGGTGGTTGTTGAATGCGATAATCGCCTTGTGTCGCTTTTGCAAAGAAGCTTTCCGGAAACTATTGTTGTTGGACGCAGCGATCCTCCGTCAGAAATACTTAATGATTCAACGATAACACATCAGATCCCGATGTGTTCTATCCCGCATGTGCTGGGATTGCCCCTGAATAGTACATCCTTTTCGGATCATTATATCCTTGCCGACGAAAGTTGCCGGGGTAGATTACGCAAACAGTATAAGGCCGATAATAACCCGCTTTTGGTAGGGATAAGCTGGAAAAGTGGAAATAGTCAGGAAGGTTCGAAAAGGTCGATTGATCTGGAATACTGGGGACCTATATTGAAAACCAGGGGTGTTCGTTTTGTGAATTTGCAATATGGTGAATGTTCAGATCAGCTACGTGCGACTTTTGAGCGGTTCGGTGTGGAGATTTTGGAAGATGAGACAGTTGATCCGCTTAAAGATCTTGAGAGTTTTTGCGGACAGGTTGCAGCGATGGATCTTGTGATCTCAGTGGATAATTCAACAGTGCATTTTGCGGGAGCGATTGGTGTCAAAGTCTGGACGATGCTGCCTATAGTGCCTGACTGGAGATGGGGCCTTGAAGGAGAGAGTACCTGGTGGTACCCTGGTATGCGTCTGTTTCGGCAGGAAGAAAGAGGGAATTGGGAAGCTGTTATTTCAAGAGTCGCCGAGAAACTTGTTTCATTGATTAAATAATACATCCCAGTTAAGTCATATTTCCTATTATTAACGAAGTGAACGGATTCAAATATGAAAATTGTCATTATCATATGTCGACAGACACAAATGGCAAGTTATCATTTACCTACTGGAATCGGTTTAGTTTCGGCCTGTTTAAAACAGGCCGGCCACGATGTGGTTATGATCAATCCCAACCATTCCTTAGAAGACTACCAATTGCTTCTGGAAAAAACCTTCAAATACCACAAACCCGACGTTGTGGCCACGGGAGGCCTGGGATTTCAGTTAAATCAAATTCGGTTTATTACAGATATTGCACGCAGAATA
>VRUF01000222.1 GCA_019456245.1 Planctomycetota bacterium
CCTCTTCGAGTCCTACCGTCTCGATGACGCCGAGCGAGTTGTCGTTGCTATAAACTCCGTCGCCGGCGAGATCAAAGAAGTTATTGATGAACTTAGAGCCCAAGGAGAAAAGGTCGGCCTGCTCAAGATCAGGATGTTCAGGCCGTTCCCTTACACTGAAATAGCAAAGGCCCTTACCGGCTGTAAGATCGTCACCGTAATGGACAGATCCACAAGCATGGGAGCTTACGGACCGCTGTATAGCGAAATATCCAACGCTCTTTACGGTGCAGAGGTCAGGCCTCTTTTGTATAACAGAACCTATGGCCTTGGCGGAAGAGAGATGCTCCTGGACGACATCAAAGATGTTTTCAAAGAGAGCAAAGAATACCTCAGCAACGGCAAGATCGAAAAAATGTTTGATTTTCTAAATGTAAGGGGAGGCTAACGTGCCTAAGTTACAAGATCTGGCAAAGAAAGAATCGGCCTTTTCAAGCGGCCACAGAATGTGTGCCGGCTGTCCGGCTCCGATCTTCACAAAGATGCTCACGCAAGTTACCGACTACGATATCGTTGTAGGTTCCGCAACAGGATGCCTTGAAGTCGCCGGATCGATCTTCCCTTATTCGGCATGGAAAGTGCCCTGGATCCATACCGCATTCGAGAATGTTTCGGCGATGATGAGCGGAGTTGAGGCTTTTCATAAGGTCCAGCGAAAGAAGAACAAAACCGACAAAAAGATCAAGTGCATCGCGACCGGCGGCGATGGCGGAACGTATGACATTGGCATCCAATCGCTCAGCGCCGCAATGGAAAGGGGCCACGACCTTCTCTATATCTGCTACGACAACGGAGCGTATATGAACACCGGCATCCAGAGAAGCGGAGCAACTCCCCTCGGAGCCGCTACGACCACAACGCCGGTAGGGACTGTCATCGCCGGTAAGCAGCAGCAGAGAAAGGATATGACGCGTATCATGATCGCCCACCACATCCCTTATGTCGCCCAAGCCAGCATACACAACCCTGTCGATCTCTCGAACAAGATCAAAAAAGGCATTGAGCTTGACGGACCGGCATTTCTCAATATCCTCTGCCCATGTATTCCCGGCTGGCGTATCGCCCCGGACATGGCCGTTGAATCGGCGGGCCTCGGAGTTGAGACATGCTTCTGGCCGCTATACGAGTTTGAGGACCAAAAATACAAGATCAATTATAAGCCCAAAGAGAAACTGCCTGTAACAGACTGGCTGTTCACTCAGGGGCGGTTCAGGCATCTCAAGGATGACAAATGGAGTCATCTCGTCGAAGATTTGCAGACGCGGATTGACGAACAGTGGCACTGGCTGCTTGATCAAGCGGCGAAATAAAAGGACGCCCACGGTTAACATCAATCTCTGAGGAATAAGTTACTGGAGTAGAACTCCAGCCGCATGCAAACCACTTTTACTTTCATTCGGACATTGAAACTTATTTTTCTGTAAAAAACTTTGATAATGTGCGGTATTGGGCTAAAAAGAGATAAAAAATTTTGCCGATTTTAGTAAAAATAGCATGTGTGGTGTCAATATGGTGACAAGAATTTGTTGAAAACTCAGGTATTCCACTACCCCTATCCATTTGGTTGACGTTTCGTCAAATTTATTTATGATTCAAACCGGCAGCGAGAATGATATGTGGATTTTGTGACACAGGGTTTTTCTCTGTGAGAACTTTTGCGCCATAAACTTTGTGGATCATATCCGATGTAAGGACGTCCCTGGGTGAGCCCAGAGATTCAACTTGCCCTTTATCCAGCACCATTAATCTATGACAGTATTCCGAAGCCAGGTTAAGGTCATGAAATACAGAGATAACTGTCATATTGGTTTGCTGATTGAGTTTGCAGATCAGATCGAGCACTGATAGCTGATGCCCCACGTCGAGGTGGTTCGTTGGTTCGTCCAGCAAAAGCACATCAGTATCGCCAAGCAAAACTTTCCCAAGCCCAAGGCGCGAAAGCTGACCGCCGCTAAGCTCATCGGTCGTAACATGAAAATGTTCCTGCTGAAACCCCAGCCCCGCCAGGATGCTCTTCGTCTTGGATTCGTAAGTAAACCCGCCGCCAATCTCGAAGGCATGCGTAAGCCTGTCATATTCTCTCATCGCGTCATCGAGCGACTTGCCAGAAAGAACACCGAGCCGCTTGCTCACTTCTTCCATCCGCTGCCCAACCGCGAAAAGCTCTTCAAGCCCGGAGTGCATTTCTTCAAGAACGGTTTTTGTTCCGTCAAAACTCGCCTCCTGCGGCAGATAGCCGATCCTTATCCCCTTGCCTTTGCGAACCTCACCGACGTCGGCCTCGATCTCGCCCAGTATCAGCCTGAATATCGTAGTCTTACCACAGCCGTTAGCTCCGACAAGACCGACCTTTTCTCCGCGAAAAAACTTCGCATCGATCCCGCCAAAAACAACCTCATTGCCAAAAGCTTTATGAATATTAACCAGACTAATGATCGGCATAAAAAAACTACCCTTAAGATTTAAGTAAAGCCAATAATCGCCTGTATATGACAAAAATACGTAAAATTCCAGTAATTTCTGTCACGTTTATTAATTTGAAGCCACTTTTGTATAGAAAGCTATTATACTGAAAGGAAGTCAAATGGATAAAAACATCGCAAACGAGGCTGGTTTACTTCAGGCGAGCATAAATGGAAACAGTGCCGCCTTTGAATCGATAGTACGCAAATACCAGAACCTTGTCTGCGCAATTACATATAGTGCCACCAGCAGCGTCGAAAAAAGCGAAGAACTCGCCCAGGAAACATTCGTTCAAGCATGGAAAAACCTCAAACAACTAAGGGACCTGAGTAGTTTTAAGTCATGGCTGTGCAGCATAGCCAAAACTATCGTCAAAAATCATTTCAAAAGCCAAAAGCGCGACCTGCTCCGCAATGCCGGCTCTCTCGACAATGCAGCCGCCGAACCTTCCGACATAGCCGACCCAGCCGATAAACTTATTTCCATGGAAGAGCAAACCGTAGTAGCTAAGGCCCTTCAGCAAATACCCGAATCATACCGCCAGCCGCTAATACTTTTTTATCGCCAGGAAAAATCTGTAAAGCAGGTCGCCGAAATGTTGGAACTCTCTGAGGAAAATATTCGCACGCGTCTGTCACGTGGAAGAAAAATGCTAAAACAGCAAGTCGTTGCGATGGTCGAAAAAACGCTGGCCAGCACCGCACCGGGCAAAGCATTTACCGTAGCCGTCATGGCATCCGTTGCAGCAACAATAATAAAAACTTCCGCAGTTGCCGCAGCCGCTGACATCGCCGCAACAACATCTGCAACTGGAACCGCTTCCTCTGCCGCAACAGTAATATCCGCAATAACCGCAAAGATAATCACAGCAGCGGCGGTAATAGTAATTGGTGTTACAGCAGTGGTCACTTACACACAGATCACCAAACCAAATCAAACTCCCCCTTCCGCACCGCCGGCAATAGCAGCGGAAAAAGAGCAGGACACAAATCCAATAAACGCTCAGAACAAAACTGCTGAAAATGCAACCAGCCAGACAGCACAAATACCGGACAAGACTATTACTCCCCCGGTAGCTGATATTGTCGATAACCCCCCAATCCAGCCAGAAGAAACAAAACCTCCTGCCATCACTACACCGCCTGTTTTAGTTGCCAAAGATGAATACAAGTTTGTACCCAAAGGCGTACTAAGCGGTCTCATTACAGATGTAAATTCTTTGGAGCCCATTAAGGGTGTTCCATTGCGAATATGCAGTTATGATTATGTAGAACAATATGTCGTAAAAACTGATGCCAATGGCGTGTATTTTTTTGAGAATATCAAGAAAGATGGATCGTATACAATCAGGCTGGAAACAAATGAATACATAACACCTGATCCATGGAAGAGGCCCCGTGAAAGTGTTCAATTAGCTAAAAGTACACAATTTGTCAAACACTTTCAACTCAGAAAAGGTGCTAGGGTAAACATTGATGTTGTTGATGAACAAGGGAATCCAATAAAAAGTGTTGGATTGTATGCTGCCTACGTATCAGATGAAATGGGCCGAGGTCCTAAAGATAACATTCGTTCAGACAAGAAAGGGAATGCTTTTATAGGCGGACTTAAACCGGCGGAATATATGATTTCAGCATGGCATCGTGATTATGCCATGGCAGGACAAAAAGTTGTTTTTGAACAGTTCAATGAAATTAAAACTATAGTTTTTGAAATGAAAGCCGGGGTTTCCGTTGAAGGTATAGCGATCTGTTCGGATGGACTTGCTGCCTGCGGATGGGAAGTTTACGCAAAGCCGACTTGGTGGCACAGTATTTATTGTGCTCTTGATTATCCGATTGAAGAAGATGGAAGCTTTATCCTGAAGCATGTTTTACCTGGAGATTATCAGGTGGGTATAAATATACCCAGGGGTGATGGGTCAACAGGATTGTGGTCGACAAAGATGGAATTACCTCCGGAAGATGCATTAATCGCTTTGGATATCCCAAAACTTTCGCCGCATGGCAGAGTTAGTATATCAGGCACTTTAGAATTATTGGGTGGCGAGATGGAACGAGGTATTTGGATCACTGCCATAGATGACAGCAGGAATTTCGGAACTATTTATATTCGTAAAGGGCAAAAGGATTTTACGATAGAAAACCTTATTCCAGGGCTATACAAAATAGACTTTAATATTAGTGGGACGACAAAGACATTCAGGAATATCAAGGCTCCCAGCGAGGGACTTGT
>VRUF01000223.1 GCA_019456245.1 Planctomycetota bacterium
CCCGCAAGCTCCCATGGCAGGAGGAGGAGGAGGAGGAGGAGAAAACCACAGAAACCACGGGCGGCAAACTTGAATATCCTCAAACCAACTAAACCCAAGTATACCACTGATACTTTCTTTTGTAAACAGGTTTTTTAAAAATTTTAAAAAATATTTCATTTTGGGTACCAGCTTATACGTATTTGTATGTCCTATAGCGATTGTAGGCTTTAGAACGCGTTGGGGAATTATATTATAGTCGCCGTTTCGACGTTTTACCCCGCAAATATTCCTGTTGTTCTAAGTGAGTCATCTGTTATAATGACCGCAATTGCAATTTCAAGAGGGAACGACGATATGGGAAATGTTTCAAATCACGAGAACCGAAGTCTCGAATGGTGGAGAAGTCTCGCCTCACGGCTTGCATTTTTGTTTGCAGCCACAATCCTGATCTGCAGTGGTATCGGGTTGTGGTTCAGTGGTGAAATGCGCGACTTGCAACACCTTTATGATAAACTAAAGGTAGAAATTGAGGAGATAGTAACATTAAATGGAACCCTTGCACAAGAAAATGCAGAGATAGTAACGTCAAACGAAACTATTGCACAGGAAAATACCAAGATAAACCAGATCGCCAAAACCAGGCTCGATACAATCGAAAAACTCAAGATCCGGAATTATGAGCTCACCGTCAAGCACAATACACTTTTGATGAAACTGGAATCGGAAAACAGACCCCAGTGAGTACTATATATACTGATCACGATTGAAAATTCCCGTTTTGTTCGCGGCAACTTGTTTATGAATAAATAGTTACCATTTTACACGCGGGCATTTACTGCCCTGAAGGGTATAAAAACCAGTGTCACTAATCGATTCAGCACAGACCGCTTCCGTTATGACTTTCGATACACTATTAAAACTTATTAGTTCACCAAAGAGCAGAATTAACATCTGCTGCGATTGTCGCTGCGTCAAACCGGGCGATGTCTTTGTCGCCGTCAGCGGCAGCCGTGTTGACGGGCATGATTTTATCGATCAGGCCATCGCCAGCGGCGCTCGATATATTGTCTGCGAAAAGGATGTTCCGCAAACGACAAACGCCGATGTCATCCGGGTTGCAGGCAGCGCTAAAGCTCTGGGGATTCTCGCACAGGCAGGGTACTTAAATCCGGGCAAAAAACTTGTCAACCTCGCCGTGACAGGTACTAATGGAAAAACTACCGTGTGCTATCTCGTTCGTTCGATCATACAGGCCACGGGGCAAAAATGCGGACTCATTGGAACTATCACCTATGACACCGGCGAGGGAAATGAAGATGCGCCGCTTACCACGCCCGACGCATTAGAGATCGCAAGGCTAACGCGAAAAATGGTCGATACAGGATGCGGTTTTCTCGCTATCGAAGCGAGCAGTCACGCACTTTCACAGGAGAGGTTAAGCGGAATCGATTTTAAGGCGGCGGCTTTTACAAACCTAACCGGCGATCATCTTGATTACCACAAAACACCTGACGAATACTTGGCAGCGAAAACCAAACTATTCGAAACTCTGGATAAAAACGCAACCGCTGTGCTGAACAGGCAAAGCGATGCGGCAGAAAAAATCGCCGGCAAGACCAGGGCCAACATAATGTGGTATGCCGTTGACGAACCGGCGGATGTCTCCGCTACTATCAATTCAACGGATATACGCAAGACGGTTTACACGCTGCATCTGCCCGGTGAAGAAAGACGCGTTGAAACGTCACTTGCCGGCAAACATAATATCAGCAACCAACTTGCCGCCGCCGGTCTTTGCTACGCGGCCGGTTTCGACATCGAAACTATCGCCAGGGGTTTATCTTCGCTTAAATGTGTGCCGGGAAGACTCGACGCGGTCGACTGCGGACAGGATTTCGACGTATTTGTGGACTATGCTCATACTGACGATGCCCTTGATAACGTTCTGTCGGCTTTGCGAGATCTTTGCGCCGGCAGGCTGATCGTCGTCTTCGGATGCGGCGGCGACCGCGATAAAACCAAACGAGAAAGAATGGCAAAAGTCGCGGAACAATTTGCCGACGATGTTGTCGTAACCAGCGATAACCCGAGGACGGAAGATCCCGATGCGATAATCAAAGATGTAATCGCAGGCTTTAGAGAACCGGGCGGCGAAAATATTACTGTAGAACCTGACAGGAAAAAAGCTATCGCGATTGCGCTTGGGAAAGGGCGAAAAGGCGACATCGTACTTATCGCCGGCAAGGGACATGAAGATTATCAGATCATCGGCAGTAAGACGATACATTTCGATGACAAAGAAGCAGCGAGAGAAGTTCTGGAAAGTATTGCATGTCAAAAATAACAATAGGACAACTTGCTGACATCATCGGCGCCGGCGCTGGCGGTTCTCAGGGTTTGATCATCGACGCCTCCAACGTGTGTATCGATTCTCGCAAGATCACGGAGGGGCAAATTTTCTTCGCCATCGAAGGCAAAAACTTTGACGGCCATGACTTTATAGACACCGCCTTCAATGCGGGTGCCTCGTGTGCCGTCGTGGGCGAAGGCACGGATAAACCTGCGAACAAACCTCTGCTGAAAGTTAAGGACACAACGAAGGCCCTTGGCGACCTCGCCCGCTGGTGGCGAAAAGAACATAATTTCAAAGTCGTCGCGATCACGGGTTCAGCGGGTAAAACGACAACCCGTCAGATAATCGCCGCCGGGCTGGGGCAAAAATTCAAGGTCGCACAATCACCGAAAAGTTTTAACAACAATATCGGCGTACCTTTGACAATACTGGCAGCCGAATATGACTGCGATATGATCGTTGCCGAACTTGGTTCCAGCGGCCATGGCGAAATATCGAATCTCAGCCGAATAGCGATCCCTGACATCGCCCTCATTACAAACATATATCCGGCTCATCTGGAAGGGTTGGGCAGTATCGAAGGAGTCATCAAAGAAAAAGCGTCTATAAGGGACGGTCTGAAAGAAAATGGAAAACTACTCGTCAACGCCGATTTCGGCGATCTGATTAACCACCTGCTCAATGATGGGCGGGCGTTCGAAACCTTCGGCAGCGATGTTGATTGCGACATTAAGGCACACAACATTCGCACAGAAGGTGCTCAGGGCTGGCTGGAAATTGAGGGTATCGAGGTTAAAATTCCGTTTGCCGGGAGAGCAAATCTCGAAAATACGCTGGCCGGGTGGGCTGTGTGCAAACAATTCGGGGTATCGCCAAGTGAATTCGCCGCCGCTGTTGCAAATCTAAAAACAGAAGACATGCGGCTTGAGATCGTTTCGCTCGGTGAAATGACCGTCATAAACGATTGCTATAATGCAAATCCCGCATCCATGCAAAACGCACTCGACTGTCTGGAGAAAATAAGCAGCGAAACCGGCAAGAGAAGTGTCTTTATCTGCGGCCAGATGAATGAACTTGGCGACGAAAGCGAAAAGCTGCACGCCGAACTTGGCGAAAAAATTGCTCAAAGCGGCGTCAAACTGCTGCTGACAACCGGCGATTGGGCAAATATCGCCGCCGCCGCCGCAAAAGGCATTGCAAATAAAGATATTGCCGTCCATACTTTCGAAAATCCCGCCGAGTTGTGCAATAAACTGGCAGAATTTGTCGCGCATGACGATATAATATTAGTCAAAGGTTCCAGGGACGCCAAACTTGAAACCGTAACCGCCAAACTCGAACAAATCTGCTTGAGGTTTTGTGATTGATATACCATTTAATACATACCTTTGAAGCTTTCGCTCACAAGCTGGGCTTCTATGCTTATGAAGACGTTATGTTCCGGTCGGTACTTGCAGCTCTGACGAGTCTGATAATATCGATACTTACCGGTCCGCGGATCATTCGATGGCTCGTACGCAAAAAAATCGGCGACAGACCGGAATTTAACCACACGGCACTTAACGAACTGATGAGGGAACGGACCAACACCCCAACAATGGGAGGTCTGATAATACTTCTCTCTATTATCACCAGTACGCTTCTGTGGGCAAAACTCGGCAATCCTTTCATACACAAAGCGATCTTTATAATACTTTGGTTTGGCGGGATCGGCGCCGCCGACGACTGGCTGAAACTGACCAGCAAGATAAAACATCGAAGCCGTGACGGTCTTTACGCGTGGGAAAAACTCATCTTCCAGTTCGGAGGTGCCATCCTTATCGCGCATTTCCTCTGGAGCGATTTCGCAAATATCGAAGACGCAAAAATGTTCTGGCTGCCGTTCTATAAACACGGAATACCTCTTGCCCCATGGATGTTCGCGCTTATCGCCGTCATCTACATATCGGCGACAAGCAATGCGGTAAACCTGACCGACGGAATGGACGGGCTGGCATCGGGATGTATCGGCATCGTCGCAGCCGTTCTTGTAATTCTGTGCTATGTGGCCTCCGAGGCAATGTCCCGGACCAGTTCGCTGACATGGGCAGGCTACCTGCTGTTGCCCCACATACCACAGTCAGGCGAACTTTGCATCTTCTACGCGGCGATACTCGGAGCGATCCTTGGTTTTCTCTGGTTTAACTGTCACCCGGCACAGGTCTTCATGGGCGACATCGGCTCACTGCCATTGGGAGCGGCGATGGGATACGGGGCAATAATCAGCAGGCACGAAATACTGCTGCTGCTGATAGGAGGGGTCTTCATGATGGAACTGGCAAGCGTTATCCTCCAGGTATCGTACTTCAAATACA
>VRUF01000224.1 GCA_019456245.1 Planctomycetota bacterium
GGCCTCGGCGTAGCGCCTCCAGCGAGCCCCTCGGGGAGTCCGTAGCCGCCTGCGGCGAGCCTGGCAGGGGCAGGGGCTGTCGAAGATAATAGGGAAGAGGGATAGGATATGGAACCAACGGTGTTGACGGGTGGATATTCAGTCCGTCGCTCTACCGAGAGGAAAAAGAGAAAGAGGAACAAGAAAGGGTGACAATTATTGAGCAGCCCTTTAACTTCCATAAACTATTGCTGAGTGAATTAGTATGCACCTTATCACATGGGCGACTCGAAATGACAAAGAATAAAAAGAACGCTCCTGAGCAATCCATTGCCACAAATGACCAAGAATCTGATCTTCATTGGGAGGTGCCAATAACACTGTGCCTGCAAGGAGGGGAAAATCTGCGCTACTGTCTAGGTCTCAGCGAAGAAGATGTACTTTTTAGTGCAGGCTATCTATTTGCCGATGCACGCGGATACCTACTCTATAGAGCAGCCGATGAGGTCCAGAAAGCCGGGATGTATCTGATGAGACTTCAAGAAGCAGTGAGTGAGGAACTTGATAAGACCGATAAGACTCATGTTACCAGATTGATTACGACCCACGTGATTGAAGAACAGCAAGCACGGATTCGGCGTTTGCTAGAATTACTAGTCATGCTAGTATTATTTTCAACGACCAACGACCAGCCTTATTACCAGCACATGTTACGATTTGAGGCGCTAGATGACATCCTTTCCAAGAATGACGACCTAAAAGAGTTTTACGGGGCGCGTAACGCCAATTTGGATCATTCCATCTCGATGCACATAGATGCAATTAAGGAAGATGAAAAGCAAATTAATCTGGCGAAATGTTGGTATCTACGTAAACGTTCCTCGATTAAGATGATCTCTAATCCACTGCCGGGTCGCATCTTAAGCTCTATGCGAAGCCGGATCAGATCATCGCTACCTCTGATGACTAATAATGAGAAACTCCTATTTGGATTTACGTATGGTGCAAGTTATGGCCGGGCAAGTGAAAATGTTCATTTTTCGCCCATGCAATTCGACTTGCCGCAAAATGTGACGTACGAATATCATATAGGACTATTATGCGCTTCTATACTTGATAGATGCTATCTCTTGCTCGGACAACCAGACGTTCCAGGCCTTAAGAAAATTCACGATTCACTAAATCGGACAACTTCTACCGAGTTAGTGAAGAAGGTTACTGTTCGGGAGATGGAGATTGGTAATATCGTTCTAGCATATGGGGATTTGGCTGAGATTATCGATGTTAAGACCAGCTCGCATGGATACCGCTCTTATCTTGTTCGATATTTGGCTGAGAAGCCAATGCCTCAGATAAGTAAGGATTGGTTCCCTGCTTATCTCGTTCAATTACTCTACACAAAAACTCAGTTTATGGAAAAAATAGCCATCAGAGAGAAGGAGGGTTCGATACCTGCAGGGACTTTGGGACTGATGAAAGGATTCTCTGAGGAGGAACTGCTTGGGTTGATCCGGGAGTCTATGGTCGTTATCTGGAACGTCGGACTTAGGGATTGGATTCGCAAAAAACAATCCTAAACTTATTCTCAGGAACGAATTTTCAAGGCAGGTCCATCCATCTTTGAAATCAGATTGTAATTAAGGGAGAACGCCGACAAGTACTAAGGGTACTGCAGGAACACCACGGCCTTATCTTGCTAGGTCGTAAAGTGCCCCTTCATAATAACCAGGCCCCGAGGACATGATGAGTTTTAATTAGGTCAAAAAATATCTTCGTCCCATCCTAGCTACTATACTCGCAACCTGTCCGATGAAATCCCCAAATTGATCTTGTATTTAGCCCTTCTGGGGCTACCGTCTGCATTGCGCATATTTTTCTGGAAGTAGTCCAGCCAACCATTCTGAAGGGCTTGCTCAACCTGCGATCTGTCTTTGAAAAATACGGTGATATATTCCTCAACGGAGAAGGCTACTTTCCTGCGACGGGACGGGGCACCGCGAGCAACACGCTCTTTTTCATAATTTGACATGCCCGATTTCAATTCCTTATGCCATATATAGAAGTCGCGCTGGTCACTATTATAGTCGGCCTCCCCAAGAGCGATGATAAATCCAACCCCTCCGTATTCCGCTATGCACTGATCCACCGCCTCACAGTCGTTCATGATCGCCCATTTTGAGGATGGAGAGTTTGATGGGTGCGCCTTAAAGTCCCAAACATATCGATTTCGATAATCGAAGGTAGTCTTTCCGTATCTTGGACCATCGTCACCCCCATAGTGCGCCATCAATGCTTCTCGTCCGAAGTACTCCAGATACCAGCCAATCCATTCCATCTGCCGCCAATTGTAGTCGACCTCGCGGAGTGCCAGGATACTTTTGCGACCATCCCACTTTTGGGGTAAATGAGTGTGAAGCACATCTCTGATTATTCTGGCCTCATCAGAAAGATCATCTATTATGCTCTTCTGCTCCCTCATTGGGACGATTTTCTAGTGTAGGTTATTCCGAGTCGAATTGTAGTTTCAAGACAGGATCAACCCGCTCCCGGATATTCAAAGCATCCAGTCGTTTAATAATGGACCAGTTCCCCCTCTGAAATTCACCGGAAAGGATTTCAATTGTCTTTTTTTTCGTGTGGCCGTTTCGCCGTAGCTCAATGTATCGCTTGTCTAGTTGGTTTATTTCACCTTCAGTCCAAGGTTCGCCAGCCTTCGCGGGAGTATCGTCCTTACCAACCTTTACCTTGCTAGCGAGTTCATTTATGCTAATCTGTTCGACTTCCTCATAATGATAGTCAAAGCTATTTTTATTTATCTCGTATCCGACTGCGCTCCTACCGAGACCCTTGGCAATTTTAGCAGTGGAGAATCCGCCTAGGAAAAAGTCACAGACTACATCTTCCGGCTTACTCAGGTATTGTATCAATTTGATCAGTAGTGCAGTGGGCAGCTCATTTTTATTCTTTATCTCCCCGGGCTTGTACTCCCGGTTTATTACCCATACGTCCTCTAAGTCCTGGTACAGTAGGGACCTATTATCACCATTCCGCTCCCGCGAACCGAAGCGAGCGAAGTTGTTAAAAGTTCGTTCACCGCCGGGCTTACAATAATATAGTATGTGGTAATGGGAAGATACGAATTTGGATTTGGTATTAACGCCGAAGTTGTATTTCCAAATAATATGATTGAATTCCTTGAGGGAAGTGCCCCTTAGGGCATTGAGGATGTCTAGCAGGTTGGAATATCCTGAGACAATAATTAATGCTCCTCCTGGCCGGAGGACCCGCTCAGCCTCAGTGATCCAAGCCTTCGAGAAATCAGCGTATTCTTCCTGGGGGATCTCCACGTACCCATCGAGAACAAACGCTTCCTTCCGGTTGTAATGCTTGTGAAGCTTATCTCCATTGATGGCAAACGGGGGATCGGTAAGAATCAAATCGATAGAGTTGTCCCGTAGGTGCTCCCTGGCACCTTGGATGCAATCTTGGTTGTAGAACTCGTAGCGCAAGATACATTCAGATAAGATAGGCTAGTCCAGCGCTCAGCCTGTTTAAAAATACCCTTAAGGATGAGAAGAGTCAATACCGTCATCCGGTGAAACTTATTCATCCCAGAATTGAAAGCCAACCACAACCCAAAACAGCGCCCTGGGGCGGGCGCGGGGGAG
This sequence comes from Planctomycetota bacterium, assembly GCA_019456245.1. Lineage (GTDB taxonomy): Bacteria > Planctomycetota > Phycisphaerae > Sedimentisphaerales > Anaerohalosphaeraceae > VRUF01. The sequence goes on from VRUF01000224.1 coordinate 3,648, forward strand.
CTGCTCGCACATAGGAAGGGCCCTTCCCTTCGCCCTTCCCTTCGGCAAGCTCAGGACAGGCTCGGCTCAGGGTGACAAGAGGACGAGATCGCCACACCCCCAGGAGGGTTCGCGATGGCAGGTAGAGCATGCCATCAGGCAGGCGGCCCTTGAAATCGTGAAATATGTTGCTTAGTTTCCTTTCGTCACGGTCTAGACTGCTTACCAAGCGGGATAGCATCGTTCATTCAATTTTCCAGGGTCCATTGAACTTGCAGGCGTGATCCAGGGGGACATTTCCATGTCAAAAGCACAAAAGTTAAATCGGCGTGAGTTTTTGGGAACGGCATTAACGGCTACGGCGGCGTTTACTATCTTACCGCGACACGTCCTGGGAAGCGCCGGGTATGTGGCGCCGAGTGATAGAATCACTATTGGCTGTGTTGGGGTGGGCGCCCAAGGGACCCGTGTCATGATGGATTTCTTGCGCCAGTCGGATGTACAGATCGTCTCTGTTTGTGATGTGAACAGCGACAGCAGCACCTACTGCGAGTGGGGCCCCAATGAGCTGCGGGATAAGGTTCGGGAGCTCATCGGCAATTCCCGGTGGGGAGCAGGTGCACAGGGCTGCCGGGCCGGTCGAGAACCTGCCAGGGAAATTGTTGAGGGGTATTACGCTCGCCAGAAGCCATCGGGGAAGTATACGGGCTGTACGACCTATCGTGATTACCGTGAAATGCTGGAGAAAGAGCGGGATATTGACGCCATCATTGTGTGCACGCCGGACCATAACCATGCCATCGTCTCCATGACGGCGATGAAGCTGGGCAAGCATGTATACTGCCAGAAACCCTTTACCCATTCCATTTTTGAAGCCCGCGAGCTGGCCAGGGTGAGCCGGGAGACCAAAGTTGCCACCCAGGTGGCCGTCGGTAATCAGGCCTCCGAGGCGACCCGCTTACTAGCTGAATGGATCGGGGATGGGGCTATCGGTGCCGTTGGCGAGGTG
>VRUF01000225.1:0-1460 GCA_019456245.1 Planctomycetota bacterium
CATCCCCATCGCTCGATAGAAAGCCTGGCTTGTCGTATTGTTGTTGGTAGTGATGAGCCAGATCCGGTTGCATTTTGAAACCTCTTCAGTGTGGCGAAAAGCCTGCAATAGGGCGGTTCCAACGCCTTCTCTCTTTCGGACAGCGATGAGTACTACGACTTCACACTGGCTCTTCTCGATTCGGTGTTGAAGAAGGCCGATCGGAATAGTTCCGTCTTCGGCGATGAAACCGGGCATTAGATTTGTTTCGTGCAGAATGCCTCGGGAGGCGACGCGAGAAGAGCCGAAGTGACTGCACACGAGCGCTTCAGCCCATTCACGATCCCGGTCCTCAAGTGTCCGGATTCTCACGAGAATCTCCTTCTGCGCATAACGGCAGGGGATGAGCCGCAGCACGACTTAATCCCCACCTTCATGTTAATCCGAAATATTCACCAGTTCCGGATAAAACTTTGCTGCCGGTTCCAACCCCTGGTTATCCCGTGTTGATCGCTCTATCATCAGCGACTTTCGGCCTAGAATCGACCACGATAGCGCCTACCTGGGAATGTATAGAGCCGTCGTCAAATTCTGCATAATCCCAATTGCTCCCAGGTACATAACTGCTTAGTAATGTCGAACAGACACCGGGATAACTCTTTGGCGAGTATCAGAAGTTGCCAAAAAAAAAGATAGAAACAGCATCAATACCGGCAATTTTTGATACTCGCATGTTGAACTGAGCCGCCTGCACAAGCTGCGCTTTCTATGGGGTTTCAATCCCCGCTCTTTTCTCAATGGTAATGAAGTATACCGGGTGGTAATGCGTTTCTCAAGTATCAACTTCATCATGGTTTCATCGTTTTCCGGTATTTTTCGGTTTTCATATCCTGTTTTCCCGCTCTACTGCTCCATTTCACGCACAATCAGCAATATCGATGTCTTTCCTTTTTCCACACGACGCACCTCTCCCCTGATACCTTTCTCCGCAATGTAATTCAAGATTCCATGAGCCAATGAGCTTTTCTCTCACGGTGCTCTAATCGCAACGCTCGGTTGAATCTTGCTTTCCGCAATCATCCTGCCTCTGCACATCGGACATACACGAAGATCAATTCCGGTGAGTTCGAGGAGAAAATCAACAAAATCCCTGTGCTTCATAGGTTGCGGCACATCCTCCGGTTTGACTTTCAGCAGTTCGCGACACAGCCGGATATTTTGTGCCCTCATCCTGTTTGACAGAAGTCCGACGTAGCGAATCCGGACAAATCGACGTGGAACCACATGCAGCAGAAAACGCCGCATGAACTCTACCGCATTCAAACTCATCACCTTCTGTTTGTTATCGTCTCGGTAATCGCGGTAGCTGAAAAACACTCTGTCGTTCTCGAGTTTCAGAATGCGGTAGTTGCTGATGGCTATTCGATGAGTATAGCGGGCCAGATATTCAATTACCCTACCGGCGGTTTGAAAAGACGGCT
>VRUF01000225.1:1470-1794 GCA_019456245.1 Planctomycetota bacterium
GGCGTACAGGGTATTGATGAGTTGTTGAAATGCTTCCGGGGACAGCAACGCCTGCAAAGCACCACCGAGATAGAGCTCGCTTTTTCTATGCAACCTCTTCAACCCGTCGAGAAACTTCCTCCTGAATCGTTTTGACAGCACGGTCACGGGCAGAAAGTAATCTCTCTTGCAAGAGATCCATTGAGATTTATCGAAACTTATGCCACCGCCAGGGACGATGGTGTGCACATGTGGATGGAGCTGCAGTTTTTGCCCCCATGTATGTAACACGCAGATGGCTCCGGTTTGTGCGCCGAGATACCGCGGCTCTGATCCTAATTCGGT
>VRUF01000225.1:1804-4607 GCA_019456245.1 Planctomycetota bacterium
CACCGCATCAGGAGGCCATAGAGCTTCTTCTGGTTGCGATACATCAGAAGGGCAAGAGCATCGGGCAGCGTGAAAACCACATGGAAATACTGAACCGGCAATACGTCTTTATTCTTATCGCAAATCCACTGTTCCTTTTTGAGGAACTGACATTTCGGACAGTGTCGATTTCGGCACGAATTATATGAGATCCGCACATGTCCACAGCTCTCACATTTTTCACTATGTCCGCCCAGTCGTGCAGTTCGGCAGGAGATTATATCGTTGATGACCTTCTTGTGCCGGTAGGGGATGCTTGATTGTCTTTCCTGTTCACACTGATTCGCATACTGCCTGAAAATCTCAGCGACCTCGACTTCAGGTCTCGTTGTCATCGAGCAGATGGTCGAGCGGACTTACGACCTTGGTCAAGCTCTCCTTTTTCAAATGCAGGTAGACGGTGGTGGTCTTGATGCTGCCGTGTCCCAACAGCCGCTGCACGATGTGGATGTCGGTACCTTGCTCCAACAGATGCGTGGCGAAACTGTGGCGCAACGAATGAACGGTAACGTGTTTCTTGATGCATGCCTTCTCTTTTGAAGCGTAGAATGCCCTTTGGAGGCTACTCGCCGTGAGATGACGAGTCGGATCTTGTCCCTCGAACAGCCAATGGGTCGGTTCGTACATCCGCCAATACCCGCGAAGATACTCCAAAGCACTCTCGGCCAATAAGGTATAGCGGTCCTTGTTGCCTTTACCTTGATCGACCCTGATCGTCATACGTTCCGAGTCGATATCGGCGACCTTCAGGGCGGCCGTCTCGCTCACCCGCAGACCCGCCGAATAGGTGACCATCAACATTGTTTTGTGTTTGATGTTTTTCGTTACATCGAGAAGACGTTTTATCTCTTCGCTATTCAATATCTCGGGTAGTTTGGACACGTGTCGAACGCGAGGAATTTTCTCCATGTCCCACTCAAGTCCAAGGGTGACGGTGTAGTAGTACTTCAGAGCGCTGTAGCTCTGATGTACATAGGACCGGGAAACCTTCTTCGTCTGCAACAGGTAATGAAAATAGTCCTTGACTTGCTCCCCTGCGGCGGTCGAATCGATAGGACGATCAAGATGGTCACGATAGCTGCGAACATGGCGCAGGTAGCTGTCGTTGGTCCTCTCACTGAAGCCTTTGATCTCAAGATCTTTTTTGTACTGTGCGATTGTGTTGGGCATACATAATTCTCCTTAACGAATGTGTGTTAAAGAGAAGTCTAGTCGCTACCGTTTATTATTGCTGATTCGGGGATCGAAAAGCCACCGCGCAGCGGTTTAGTTCAACCAGTGAGTATACTGCAATATCGAATATAGCTCCCCAAAAAACTTCAGATCCGAACATAGCAAGTGATACAGGATAGCTATACGGCAAAAATGCAGTACATTCTCATTCATTGTAGCGGCAACGCCGGTATATTTGGCCAATTGCCGCGTATTTGCATGATTATTAGCGTAATTACTCCATTTTTGCAGGTATATTGAATCAGTTGTAGGTTTCTCGTGGTCACTCTCTATATGGAGGAACCAACCAGCCCTACCGGCCCAAAGCTGCTGGATCAACTTCGTGCAGCATTACGGGTGAAGCACTATGCCTACCGCACGGAAAAGTCGTACGTGTACTGGGCTCGACGCTTCATCTACTTCCACAACAAAAAACATCCGCGGACTATGGGCACGTGCGAAGTTCGAGCGTTTTTGAGTCATCTTGCCCAACATGATAATGTAAGCGCCTCCACGCAGAACCAGGCTCTAAATGCCTTGGTTTTTTTGTATAGGCAGGTCATGCAAAAAGAGCTTGGCTCTATTGATGCGGTCAGAGCCAGAAGACCAAAAAGACTTCCGGTTGTACTTACTCAATCAGAAGTGGAAAAAATCCTCGCCTTCCTTTCGGACACGCCGGCAATGATGGCGACTCTCCTCTATGGGAGCGGTTTACGATTGATGGATTGTCATCGACTCCGAGTCAAAGATATTGATTTTGAGCAAAGACAGATCGTTGTCCGAGATGGAAAGGGTTTCAAAGACAGGATTACGGTGTTGCCGGAATCTGTGATCCCGGATTTGAAGAAGCATCTCGAAAAGACAAAGGCCCTGCATCAGGTATTTTCTGCGCGTGGCTACGGAGAAGTAGAGCTCCCGTACGCGTTGGACCGTAAATACCCGAACGCGAAGTATGAATGGGGATGGCAGTATGTGTTTCCGGCGAAAGATGTCTCTGCCGATCCCCGTTCAGGAGCACGGAGACGACACCACATTCATGAAAGCACACTGCAACGGGCGGTGAAAAAGGCGATTATGCTTGCAGGAATCACCAAGCATGCCGGGTGCCATACATTCCGCCACAGCTTCGCCACGCATTTGTTAGAATCCGGTTCGGACATTCGCACCGTACAAGAATTGTTGGGACACAAAGACGTGAAAACGACGATGATTTACACCCACGTGATGAATAGACCGGGAATCCATGTCAGGAGTCCAGCGGATACCTTCAGGAAAAACGGATGTGATGCGCCTTCGCGGTGAATGCATCGGGCTGAAACAATCAAATGCAAAAAAACGTGCCGCCATACGTATCGAAAAATCCAATATTCCGCCTCCTCGCGTGCGCTCCTTGGAGCATCCGTGCTCCAAGAGGCTTTCTTTCGCCGCAGCGAGCCACGACGGCGAGTGGTGCTGCACAGAAAGTCTAAAGAATTTCGAAAGGCTGGTAACGGTCAAGTTTTGCCAGATCAACCGCCTGAGGGCAACATGATCCCCAAAGCCCGAAAAGGCC
>VRUF01000226.1 GCA_019456245.1 Planctomycetota bacterium
TATTACGCGGATGTGCAGGGAGAAGGGTAAGGCGGTTATCGTTGCGACGGAGATGCTTGAGAGTATGATCGAGAAGCGGCGTCCGACGCGGGCCGAGGTTTCGGATGCGGCGAACGCGGTGATGGATTTTGCGGATTGTTTGATGCTTTCGGGTGAGACGGCAATTGGGAAGTGGCCGGTTGAGGCGGTTGGGCGGCTTGTTGAGATCGCCGAGGTTACGGAGGGATATCTGGATACTATCGATGAGGAGCGGGTTGCGATCGAGGGCGGGGATGAGGTTGGGGTGATGGCGCGGAGTGTTGCGCGGGTTGTGGATGAGAGCGATGTTCGGCTGGTCGCGATATGGTCGGAGGATGGAGAGGCGGCGCGGGTGTTCAGCAAGGCGCGGATTGATGTGGGGATAGCAGCGTTTAGCAGCGATGCGGTTGTGCGGGGGCAGATGTGTTTGTATTATGGGGTGATCCCTTGTGTTGGCAAGACTTGCGGCGATGGGGCAGAGTTTGGGGCGATGGCGAGCGAGTATCTGCTTGGGAAGGGGCTTGTTCGTGAAGGTGAGAAGATCGTGGTTGTTTGGGATGATCCGGCATCGATGGCGGTGCAGACTGTGGGCAGATAGATTTATTGACATTTTGGCATTGCTTTTATGCTCCGATAATTTTTTATAAAAGCGATCTATGATATTATTTTCATCTGTATTCGTGGTCCAAAACGGGTTTTTCAGCTTGCAACAATCTATTTCCGAAAAGAACGTGAAAATATGAGTTTTTTCCTTAAAGTGCCAATATCACTATGCCGAACCAACTCTTGCCAAGACCCATTGAATGGCAATGGGAGGTATAGTGATATTATGTGTTTAAAGGAAATGGAAAATGTTCAACTCAAAAGACAGGTCAATTGCAAAACGTTTAATATGTATGTATCTGGTCATAATGTTTGTTATTTCCGGATGTACCACTAAGTACGGCGCGTTTACGGAACCGTCGAAAAATCGTGGAGATATTTCGAAGGCTCATTCGGAATTGTCCAGTATGGCCAATAAATCCGATTTACCTATGGTCTATGTGAGCGAAGGTAAGGTTGGCGTTTCTAAAGTTGAAGCAGCTCTTGAAGAAGCTGACACTTTTGACATTCAGGCTCGTGCCGAGTTAGATAAAAAGTTAGCGGATTCGAATGCCCGTCTTACAGAAGTAGAAGCCCGTGTCAGTCAAAAACTCTCTGAGGCCGAAGCTCTTCGCAAGAAGTATCTCAAAGAATACTCTAAAGGTTTATCTCAAATCACAGCGCGAGAAGCCGAGCTTGAAGCTCTTATCGAGCGTAAAGAAGCGAACATTGTATCTTTAACGAAAGAAGCAGAAAGCAAATGTACCGATATAATATCCAACGGACTTGAGAAGTTTGAAAGCGAAACAGCTCGTATCGAACAACTTCGCGAGATTTATACAGCAATCGAAGTTGAAAGTATTGCAAAGATTGTTGAAATGACAGAGTCTTCTAAAGCGACTCGTGAGCGTGCTTCGGCTACGGTATCTGAATTTAAGGCCGAAGCTCTTGCAATTCAACAGGAGACCCTTGCTCGTATCGATGAGCTTGGAGAGCAGATCAAATCTACAGGTATTCGTACGGAATCCGAGTCGAAGCGATTAAGTGTCGCCAGCGCAACGATTCTTCTTGATTCGGCAGCAGAGGTAAAGGAACTTCGAAAGAAAGCAGATACGATAGAAGCGAATCTAGCCACGGAAGGTTATGAGTTGAAGCTGACTGAAGCGGCATCTGCGAAAGCTGAAGGCGAGGCGAATACGATGGAAAAGACAGCAAATGCTCCTACCCGGTTTGAAAAAGCGATGGCAGAGATAGATCGCTTGCGTGGCGATGTTCTCCATCATCAGCAGAGTTCAGTTGCGACTTATGAGTCCGATTTTGCGACTATCGAGGCTAGGCTTGCTGACGAACTAAATGAAGTCAAGAAGATTTATGCCAATTCTGATCGTTCTGAGCAGGTTGCCCGTTCTGAATTTGTAAAAGCTGAAGCGTCTGCCCGTGCTGAGGCTGTTCGTCAAACAGCGATCCATGCAGGGGTTGTTGCGGAAGCTCAAAAGCTTGCGATCGTTGCCGAAGCCGAAGCCGAAGCAGCACGGATCAAAGAGGAAGTTCTTGTCGAGCTCGCAACTAAAAAAGCGGCTTCTAAAGTTGACATTGACAATAATACCACAGAGATATCACAGCAGAGCGATGGGCTTCATCAGGTTCCTGAAGTACCTCATGTCGAGGCAGTTGCAGCCAGGATAGAGCCGGATCACATAGCTAATTTCCGTATAAGTTTAGCCGAAGTTATGCAAGTTCATTCCAAGGCGGAGATTCATGAATTAGTAGCTCAAGCGACCTTTACCGAAGCTAAGACCAATCTTGACGCCATAAAAAGCCAGGAAGATGCGGTTGCCACTGAAAAGCTAGCGATAGCCGACGCTCTTGAATCGCAGGCCCGTTCACGTTTCAAAGAGATTGAAACAAAGATGGAAAAAGAGATGGAAGTTCTTGACTCACAATACCAGCAGCGGATCGTTCAGGCTCAATCATTCCGTAAGGAAAAAAAGGCTGAGGTTCTTGATCTTCACAGCCACGCTATCGCTTTTGAGCAGATTTCCAAAGCTCGTGCAGATCAACTTTTGGCAGAGTCGGAATCTGTAAGCGTATGCGGTCAGAATGAAGTTGAAGAATTGAAAACTACCTTATGGGCCGTCGATCAGCGTGGTCAGGCACAGTATTCGAAATTGATGACTGAAGCTAAGAGCGTATCGGATTCTCAGGAAGCTCTTGCTTTACAGATAGATGCTCAGATTGATTCAGCGGAACGTTATCTTGATGCTGAGCTGTCTAAGATCCAAAACTCGATCCATTCTTCCGAACGGATCGCGCAGGCGGATCACCAGGAGTCTATCGTACAGTCGAATGTCCAGCGTAAAAAGACAGCAGCAGCGATCAGCAGGATCAATGCTCAATTTACAATGGAACATGCTATATCAAAGGCACAGATCGAACGTGACAAGAAGCTTGCGATGAGCCAGAATCTTCGCGGCGAAGCCGCATGTGATCGTATGGTTGCTGTTGCGAATACGTCTAAACTTTGCGAAGATGCGAATATCGACGCAGATAAGATGACAGCAATGGCTGACATGAACATTGTTCTGACGAATAATGCGGCCAAGCGTGATTCGGCACAGGCTTATCTTACAGCAATCAAAGCTCGCTTTAACGCACGTGTTCATCAGGTACAGGCCGAGCGTGTAATCGATATGGCTCAAGAGTACAATAACATGGTCCTACAAAGAACCGATCTTGCTAGTGCACTTGCTAAAGCGACAGCAGCTCGCGAAGATTCCAATCGGAAGTTTTCTGAGTTGAAGGAAAGACAGAATGAGCTTCAGACAGCTTCAATAGTAAACTGGTCGAGCAAACTTGCCATGTTCAAGAACGATGCTCCCGAGATTAAGACAATGTTGCTGAGTCGCTAAGCGGACAGCGTGGGCATGGCCCACCCTAGCGGCTAAAAGAAGAACATAAATGTTCGGGAATATTTGAATATTCAAAGGCCCGAAGCGAATGATCAAATGAGAGTTTGGTTGTCGTTTCGGGTCTTTTTTTTGTTTCAAAAACTCACCCACAAGCTTCGTTTGAAGGTGCCGTCCCAGGGGAGAGGAAATAGTTGACATTTCCAGGGATGGGGTGTATTATGCCTGCTCGGATTTGGGTATCTTTCACTGCTTTTTAGGGCTTAAATTATACCCTTTAGGGTATTAAGTTTTCGCGTGAAAGACCGTAACTTGTTGTTTTAAAATCACTTACCCGCGAACAACGGGAAAATTCAACTGGAAGCACTATAATGTCAAAAGGATTTGCGCATCTTCATGTTCATACTCAGTACTCTCTATTGGATGGTGCTGTGCAACCGGAGAAGCTATTTGCTCGCTGCAAGGAGCTTGGTATGGACAGCGTTGCTATGACCGATCATGGCAATATATTCGGGGCAATCGATTTTTATACCCGTGCTAAGAAGCATGGTATCAAGCCTATCATTGGGATCGAAGCTTATATCGCGCCCGATAGTCGGTTTGAAAAGCAAAAGAGCAGTATGAAGGAGGCTGCTTATCATTTGATATTGCTTGCAGAGAATGGGGTTGGGTATCGCAATCTTATGAAGCTTAGCTCTATCGGGTATACGGAGGGATTTTATTACCGGCCCCGTATTGATATGGAGATTCTTGCCGAGCTTAATGAAGGGATTATCTGTACTAGCGCCTGTGTTAGCGGTGAGGTTGCGCGGGCTATCGCTGCGGGGAATCGGGATCATGCTAAGGCGGCTGTGGAGAGGTATCTTGAGATATTCGGGACGGATCGATATTTTATCGAATTGCAGGAGCATCCGGGGAGCGATGTGCCTGATGTTCGGGGAGAGCTTATTGAGCTTGCTCGTGAGATGGGGGTTGGTGTTGTTGCGACTAACGATGTGCATTTTCTTATGGAGGACGATTATGAGGCACATGACGCG
>VRUF01000227.1:0-340 GCA_019456245.1 Planctomycetota bacterium
ACGGCCCGTCGTTGCCGTCTGTTTGACCGTTTCGATCCAGGCACAACACATCTCCTCTGGGCCCAACAATGTAAAGGCGTTTACCATCGATGGCCGGCTGTGAACAAACTCCGCATCTCCACCGATTAAAATGCGAAGGACGAATATCTCCCTCCTCGTAACGCGGGATAACCATCTGCCATACCATCTTCCCCGTTTGCGGTTCGAGTCGCATTAATATGCCGCCGCCGGTTTGGGCGAGCGCCGAATGTTGCAGATTGCGGTCATCGATACCGATAAAGAGCTGGCCAGCGTCGATGATCGGTGTGGTATACTGGTGCGATCCCAGCTTGATCTCCCA
>VRUF01000227.1:350-4249 GCA_019456245.1 Planctomycetota bacterium
AACACATCCCTGGCGTCAAAGGCTTCCGGAAAGGTCTGGTCATTACTTTCAGCGGCAAGGCAAAAACCGGCAGCCAAGACACACAAAACAAACAGAGCCGGATATAGCTTTTTTGCAAACGCAGGTGTCATTATAAGTTCCATGGCGTGGTTAGAGGTATTTTTTTATTACCGCGGCGGTGTGTGTTGCTATGAGCATCAGGTAGTCCAGGTCGCCGAGACTGTAATGTTTTTGTTTCATTGCGTTGTGGACATAGAGTGCGCCGTAGGAACCGCTGTTGTTCTTGATGACAGTGATGAGAGCTGAGCGAATACTATCGGTTTCTTCAAGCCTTGGTGCGACCTGCGGCATGACCGAAGAACGACCTCGTTTCAGGGCCACCGTAATCCTTTCGCTGAGTTTGATGTCGTTGAGGTTTACGGGTTCGCCGTTTCGTCTTTTGCCTACCTGAAGAGTAATTTGCGCATCGGCCTTTTTCCTGATACCGCACCATACACAAGATGCCGTGAACTGCTTCATTGTGGTATCTACCAGGACGTTTATGAGATCTTCGATGTTATCAGTATTACAGAGGGCCTCCGTGATGACGGAAAATTCTGTCAATCTCTTTGCGTCCAGCCTCATTGCCGGGGCGTGCGATCCGTCGACATTCCTTACAACTACCTCATCGCGAGGCGTTGCAAGCATCGCTTCGAACTCAGGAGCTTCACCGACGGCATCGGCGACAGTAGCCTGGGCATCCTCGGCGGCATCGGCATGGCTGGCGTCTTCATCGAAAGAAACTGTTATTGTAAAACTTCCAATATTAAGAACATCACCATCTTTGATCTGGGCTTTGCAAATGACGTCTCCATTTAGAAATGTTTTGTTTGCTGACTGCAGATCCTTAAGGATCCATTTGCATTGTTCCATATAGATCACCGCGTGTTCTTTTGAAACCGCGGGGTCAGGGAGAAAAACATTTGCCCCCATTTTCCGCCCGATGTAAACAGGACTGCTTTTGAACCTGAGGTCGTTTGCAACACCTTTGTCATTTTTAACAGTCAGTCTCATTGCATATCTTCCAGTCATTCGTTGGGCAAATATGGTTAGCTTGCAGACTACGGTTTATTATAGCTGGTCAATATGGATTTATCAACAAATTAATTAAAATTCACCTGTTTTCCTTTAAAAAACGGCGATCAGGATAATGAAGGGTATACAAATCTTGAGGAGTACCTGAATTCCCTGGTTTAATCATTTTTTTAATTCTCTTTGATCAGTTGTCAAAATATGATAGACTTTCGTAAAAGAAGAGAAAGGCAAGGCGCCGCCAAGCGAACCTTTTTGATTCCGAACGGCGTCAGGAAAAAACCGCCTTAGCTTCGACTAAGGCTGATATGGATTGGGTTCTATTTCTAAAATTTTTTTGGTACCTTTTTTTTGTGAGGCCGTTATGAAGTTGAAGATTGTGTTGCTTTGTGTTTTTTGTGTTGGGATTTTTTCGGGTGGTTGTTTTGCACCTGACCGAAAAGGAGAGCTTGGAAAGATATTTGCGGATTCCTGGGAATACGGGCTTGTCAACAATCCTTTGTTTGCGACTCATTTTGGCGACCAGCGGTTTAACGATAAACTTCCTGAAGAGACCGAGGCGAAACTTCTCGAAGGAGTCGCCTTTAACCGGCAATGCCTTAAACGGCTTGGTGAAATAGACCGCAGTAAGCTGTCCGAGGCTGACAAAATTAACTATGACATTTTCAAACGTAACAACGAAAAGTCTATCGAGTGGAGAAAGTTTCGCACTTACTTAATGCCGATATCTCAAATGGGCGGATTCCATACAGATTTTCCCCAACTGCATGAGCGGACGCCTTTAAATAATGTTAGCGATTATGAAAACTATATAGCACGTCTTAAGGCGTTTAGGAAATATACTCGTCAGCATATCGAACTTATGCGGACTGGTATCGCCGATGGTTTTGTACTGCCGTCAGTGGTTATGGGAACTATCGAAGATTCTGTCGCTGCTCATATAGTCGACGATCCTGCCGAGAGTTTGCTCTATGAGCCCTTTAAAAGTTTTCCTGCTGACATAATCGCCGCTGAGCAAAAAAGGCTTAGCATGGAAGGCAAAGATGCGGTCATGAAATTTGTCGTGCCTGCGTACAGGGAGTTTCTTGAGTTTGTTAACAAAGAGTATATCCCCGCAGGTCGCGATGATATTTCGATAACGGCTTTGCCTGAGGGAAAGGAGTATTACGAGTACTGCGTTCGGTATCATACAAGCGATGATATGACAGCCGAGAAAATTCATGAGATCGGGCTTTCCGAGGTAAAGCGGATCAGGGCAGAAATGGTTGAGGTTATCGATTCAACCGGTTTTGAGGGCAGTTTTGCGGAATTCAACGAATTTCTTAAGACCGATGAACAGTTTTATTGCGACAGTGGGGAAGAACTGCTTAAAGAGGTTTCTTATATTGCAAAAAGGATAGATTCTCAGTTGCCGAAACTGTTTAATAAGCTTCCGCGTATGCCTTTCGGTATTAAAGAAGTTCCCGATTATATGTCGGCGAAAAGCCCGGCGGCGTATTACTGGCGACCGACAGGGGACGGGGTAATACCGGGGTATTATTATATTAACACATCTGACCTTAAGGGCAGCCCGCTTTACGAAATGGAACCGCTATGTCTTCATGAAGCTATGCCGGGACATCACCTGCAGATCGCGCTTCAGATGGAACTTGACGAGATGCCTCACTTTCGCAAATATAGCTGGTTTACGGCTTATGGCGAAGGCTGGGCACTTTATGCGGAAAGCCTCGGCAAAGAGCTTGGCATGTACGAAGACCCTTACAGAGATTTTGGTCGTCTGATCTTTGAGATGTGGCGGGCTTGCCGCCTGGTTGTAGATACCGGAATCCATTCTAAAGGCTGGACCCGTCAGCAGGCAATCGACTTTATGAAGGAAAATGCCGCGACATCGGATAATAATGTCGAAATAGAGATAGACAGGTATATAGTCTGGCCCGGGCAGGCGCTGGCTTATAAGATCGGTGAGCTAAAAATTAAATCGCTCAGGCAAAAGGCCAAAGCAAAACTCGGTGAGAATTTTGACATACGTCAATTCCATGATGTGGTTCTGGGTAACGGTATAATACCGCTTAACGTGCTGGAAGCAAATGTTGACGAGTGGATTAACGCGCAAACCAGGTAAGCAATAAGAGATATGTGGCGTTGTACGATCGGGCAGCAGAGCAGGGGTGAGCGTTTTATTTTTCTGTGTTTTCGAAGGTGAACTTCTTTTTTTGTGCCTGGCTTCTTATTGCGTCTATTATTGCCGAACCCAGGGTGTTGTCATTTCCTTTGGCAAGGTTTTTCTGTTTTGCGATATAGCCAAGACGCCGGCGGTTCAGGGTGTTTATCTTGTCCTGCAGCTTTTTACGCTGGGCGGTTTTTTTACCTATGTGTTCGGTCATTTCCTTTTGGGACATACCCCGCATCTCTTCGGGCAAATCTTCTTTTTCGACTTTGTTAAAAGCATCTCCGTCTTTCTGTACCGCGTCGACCATATCCCATGAACTGTTGTCATAGTAAACTGAAGCTTTTGAGACACTGCGAGTTATTACCGCATTGGAAGATGAAGATTTAGCGTTGAAGTCCTGAGTCCTTTGCCTTCTCGCGTTCACCCTGCCTTTACGGCCGTATGAAACATACGTGCTGTTTAGTTCGATGCCGAGCTTTGCGATCTTTTCGTCCTGCGGTGCACTTATGTGAAGGGCTCTCTGGTTGTGATTTATGTAGAGGTATTTGCCCTCTGCGAGCATCGCGCCGGCTCTCCATTTAGTGTCAATGCCGATAGCTTCGTCGCCGCAATGAATGGTGTTAACGATGATGCCTTTCGATATCGCGGCGGCGCAGGC
>VRUF01000227.1:4259-4532 GCA_019456245.1 Planctomycetota bacterium
GACCATGCGAGGCCTTCTACGCCTGCTTTTATGGCCTGGCCGCAATGCTCGGAACCGCCGTTGGTGGTAAGCTTGAACAGCTCTTCGGAAATTTTGTCGAGATCATTTGTGAAAGTGCTTATGCAGCGGATATAACCTTCTTTGGACGATACCGTACTTTTGCCGTATTCGTAAAGTGCGATGCTAAGCCTGGGGCGTATGCAGCGCAGGCGGGCGTATGTAAGCTCGTTTATGATCGACCATATCTCTTCCCGGGCCTGGTCGATGAGGCCT
>VRUF01000228.1 GCA_019456245.1 Planctomycetota bacterium
TGCTACAGTTCAATTATCTGATACTAATCCAAAGAGGCATCAATTTAGTCTTTTGTTACCTTTGCGTTTTCAGCGGTATTTGGAAGATGTTTATTTTGATAGTTTTGACCCTGCCAGAAAAGACAATACTTTGTCAAGAAACAGTGTTGGTCATGGTGTAGCATCAGCGGACAACTTTGACATGAAAGGCGCTACTCTAGGCTTTTTAGTTCTTGATCAACTTTCATATTATTTTCGTGGAATTTCATAGCTACATGTAGAATTATACGAAAGGGAGAACTAAAAATGTCAGAAAATTATGATGTGCAGCAAGTTTGTGAAAATGGCCGAACAAACAAGTCATAGGAGGTTTTAAGAATAATGGGACCATTATGGATACATAAATCCCAAAACTATTTCATCAGTGATGTCTTCACCGCAGATTAACACAAGTAGGCGTCTGGCCTATAAATTATATTTTTATATAGGTGTTATTTCCTTTTGGAGCATTTTCTTTCTCATTTTTATTTCCTGGATTTATGCCCTTGCGGCTTTATTATTGACAATGGTCATTTTCTCTGTGAGCAAAAACTCCGCAATTAATAGCGTGTCGGAAAAAATGCTAGAAAATGAAGAGTTTTTCCATTTTTGCTTATCGAATAAAATTGCCGGTATTAGTAAAAATGGGCACGCGCTCATATACCAAGACGGTGAAGTTCTGGACTACGGGGTTTTTGATGAGCCAGAAAAGGATTCACAAAACGTTCAGTAAGTCTATTGAGGTGTGTAAGTCTATGAAGTGGGAATACACGACAGCCAAGGTTGACACAAAGGGTTTTGCTGGCGGCAAGTTTGACAATGCTTCCTTTGAACAAATCCTGAATGGATTGGGAGAGCAGGGGTGGGAACTGGTCAGTGTCTTTGATACTAATATGGAAGGCGGTAAATCAAGACACGTTGTAGCTATATTAAAACGCCCCATAGAATAAGGAAAACGAGTAAACGAAACGGGACGTGGTCCCATTTTTTTTTGGTCGGGATGACATTTTTTTTGTAACGTTTTTGGTTTTGCCGCATCTTATGTATGTGAAGGGCGTTTTTTTAGTTTCGCAACCCCCTGACGCAGGGTCAGGGGGCTAATTGAATCGGATGATTGCCTCCCGCCGTCGCCATTCTACTTCGCCGTAGGCTACGAAGAAACCGGCTTCGGCGGGACAGGTCGGCAATCGCTATTTTAACTTTTTTAGGGAGATAGTTATGTTTGGTAATTTTCGAAGTGTCGTTATTGGGCTTGTATTTTTGTCTGTTTTTGGTTTGACTTTTGGTGCTTCCGAGCAGGCGAGTAAGGTTGACCCTCTTGCTAATGCTTCCGTTTTGGTTGAGGCCTTTGTTGTTGAGGTTGAGCTCGATGCTTTGAAAGAGGCTGGGGTTAGTATTGTCGGTATGTCGCCGGAAAGTGTTTCTGTGCTTAAGATCCTGTGGTGCCTTCGTGATAAGGAGATGGGGGCCGTTGTTTCAGGTGCCAAGGTTTGTGTCAAGAACAGGGAAGAGGGAGAAGTCTCTGACAGCGAGACTGTTTATGTTAAAACAGAAATGAAGTCACAAAACGGGCGAGCAACAAATACACGTTATGATTCGCACCAGGCGGGTAAAAGTTTTAGTGTGAATGCCTATCTGGAATCTGATACGGTGATCGGCATTGAGTATAACTACTCAGAGACCGGTTTTGACGAAGAGAAAGATGAAATGGGGCCGCCTGCTACGTTTAACTTTGAGCTCAAGGGAACTTTGACAGCGAAGTCGGGGAAACCGCTTGTTGCCGGGGCTGTGCAGAACGATGAGAGCGTTAAGTTTTTGATCGTTTGTGCTACAGTACAGAGTGAGATCGATTCGCAAAAGAGAGGCAGGAAGAAAAAGCAGTCCCGATAAATCTGGGATTTTTTTAATTTTCTGTTGGGTGATGGTATTCTTTTTTGTGGCGTTTAGTGCGGGCCGGTGGCCCTTACCCCCTATTCTTAATAGGGGGTTAAATGAAGCGGATGATTGCCTTCCTCCTTCGCCATTCTACTTCGCCGTAGGCTACGAAGAAACCGGCTTCGGCGGGACAGGTAGGCACTCGCTATCATTTTATTTTTGGTTTCGTTTTGGTTTTAAAATCAGAATGCTTCAAAAGTTCCAGTTACTATAGTAACCACCGGAACCCCATCGACCTTTGAAGGAAGTTGACTTTTCACCTTCTTCGAATCTTGCGACAGGTAAACTCTCACCACAGGCTGGCCCTTGGCAGAGAGACCGACACCTGCTCCGACTACTCCATCAATATCCATAAACCTATGTATATGACTGTTTTTCGCTTTGAGTGCACGATGAATCGCCCCAGTATTGGGCTTACCCCTACCGCCGCCGCCTTTGCGAACCTTCAATGCGAAATCTGCAACTGTTGTGTCATCTGCGACAACTGTTACAGTCTGAGTTTTATCTCTTAATCCCTCGAATGAGGCAGTTACCTGCCGATCTCCTGTGGGAACATCTGAAAGTAAATAAAGACCATCTTGTGTTACCGCTGATTGTCCGGTATCTGTCGAAACATCAGCTCCATCAATAAGCTGGCCTGTGGAACTATTGGTAACTATACCGGTTATAGCCCCTGTAAGCGTTGGCGGTGGCGGCGGCGATGTTGCACCTCCAGCCATCACTACTCCAAAAGTACCAAGTATGTCATCGATAGGATTTGCAAGGGTATGTGTTGAACTCCCCGCAAAAAGCAAACCTACCGCACGCGCATCGGCAGTATCTTCTACTATCAGAGAGCCGCTATCACCTCCTGCCGAAAATACTTCGTTGGTATCTTCTATCATTATCTGATTATCAAACCACGCTAACTGGTTAGACGGACCACCGCACTCTTTAGAATATCCAACATAACCACTAAAGCTGATATCCGTAACAATACCCTTTGTATGTCCTGTTGTTCTCCCGCTTTTTTGAACGGCCTGGTCGAGTTGGGCTATAGTTGTTTCAGAACTGATTTGGCCAATATCCAAAATCCTGCCGTTAGGATCGACTGCGCCTTCAACCACCAATGCTATAGCTGCGTCAATCGTATTTATTGGAATCCTCCTGCCTTTTTTGAATCTTATCGTCTCGAAATCGCTTAGATAAGCAACAATGCCCTTCTGTCCGCATCCCTGATCGGTCTGGCCGGGCTGATTAATACCATCGCCGATTATCCCATGATTGCTCAGAGCCAGTACATGGTTATTACTTAAAATATATTGATTGACACCATCTTCTACCAACGCTCCCAATGTCCCGCTACAGCAATAGAGCGAACTTCTGTCATTGATATTACCGCCGCTTGTGCCGAGCTGTATAGGCCGGTCTTGTAATACCTGGTGCTCAGGGCTGGTGCCTTCGCCGCTATCTGCCAATACAATATTTGGGACTACTGCTGCTGCCAACACCGATAAAACTAAAAGAAATGATAGTTTTTTAGACATTTGCAAAATCTCCTTGTTTCTGATTATCCGCTAGTTACATTAACTCTTCTTTATAACCCAGAGCCTATATATCTTATCGGATATTACCGAACAATTCAAGTAAATTTTCTTGTGCAAAGGTAAAAAGGGCGGCGTTTCTATTTTTTATTGTCTATTGTCTATTGATTATTGGTGGTCAGGATGACGTATTTTTCTTCAACATTGGGGATTTGGGGACGTATCACTTTCTAGAGAATTAACCATTTTTTTGGGGGTATGGTACCATGAAATATCAGGGATTATTGAAATCATTAGACGTTATGGTCTGGAGTTTGCTGACTATCGGCGGGATCAACTGGGGTATGATCGGTGTCTTCAACATCGACCTGATTGCTGTTCTTTTCGGGAGTATGACGATGGTGACGCGACTTGTTTATGCATTAGTCGGGCTTTCGGCTGTGTATGAGGTGCTTGGAATGAAAAGCATCGCGCACAGATGGAATATGCATTATCGCGCGAAAGCGACGGCGGCGTGAAAGTGTGAAGCGTGAAGCGGGGAAGTATTTTTTTCTTGTTATTTTGGTTTGTTTGCTCATTATGGGTGGATGAACCTGGAAAAGAAAAATACTATACTTGTTACCTGCGGGCCGGGCTTGGGCGATTATTTGCGCGGTGAGCTTGAGGAGATGGGCTTTGAGATCGAGGCCGAGCATGGGGGTGGGATTACTATCAGCGGAACCGGGGTGGATGCTATGAAGCTTAATCTGCATCTGCGGACGGCTTATAATGTGCTTTACCTGCTTAAGGAATTCGATTGCGATAATCCGACTGAGCTTTATAAGACGATTAATTCTATGGCGTGGGAGGAGATGATCAGCCCGAATGAGTATCTTAGCGTGGTGTCTCGGATTAATACGCCGTCTATCGATAATTCGATGTTTGCGAGTATGAAGGTTAAGGATGCGATCGTTGATCGTGTTTCTGAGAAAATGGGCGAGCGGCCTGATTCGGGGTCGAGCAGGGATTGTCTGGTTTATCATTTGTATTGGCAGAGGGGGCGGTGCTG
>VRUF01000229.1:0-232 GCA_019456245.1 Planctomycetota bacterium
AATCGTTTCCCTTGATAAGGATAACGAGGCGCAATTGAAAGAGAAATACGAACTTCCGGTGCGTAAGTGGGATGTGATAGATATCTTCGAGGGGGGAAAATCGGCGGATGCACTCAAAGCTACTGATGCTATTATTGAAGATATGAAACTTACGGGGGAGGTCTTGCAGGAAACACTGTTCTTTAAATCTCGGCTGCAGTTTGCTATGCAGGATAGAGAGGGCGCGCTGAAA
>VRUF01000229.1:242-4519 GCA_019456245.1 Planctomycetota bacterium
CCCAAACGCGGATGGCGGAACAGATAAAAGAGGTAATTAGCAAGTATTTCAGCGATTCAATCCCAAAATAATGCGAATAAGCCAGTGGAGGAGTATTATTTTGCAGGGGATATTAACGTAGTATAGCACTCCAAAATAAACAGAATGCCCGTCAAGTGTAAGCTTGACAGGGGCGTGATTATCGCGTAATATCTCCCTCTTATTGATTAGGGTGGCAGGGCGGTTTAGGGCCTGTCTGTCAGGAGCGTTCGATTGGATCAAAATCAATATCGTGATCTTATTGCGTCAGAAGACGGCGGAACCATTAAAAAGCTTGCCATGTGCGTGCTTAAGGCGGTTTCGTGTGGGTATGCTGTAGGTGTATCGCTTCGTAATATCGCCTATGATATCGGTCTGCTGCGAACTTACAAACCAGGTGCAGGTGTCATCAGCGTAGGTAATATTACTGCTGGCGGTACGGGTAAAACTCCCCTTGTGATATGGTTTTCGAAATATCTTGCCCAAAAGGGTGCAAGCTGCGCGATACTGACAAGGGGCTACAAAGCCCAGCCGGGCAAACTTACCGATGAGCCTGCTATACTTGCCAAGTCTTGTCCTGCGGCACAGGTTGTGATCAATGTCGACAGGGTGGCAGCGGCAAAGAAGGTAATCGGTGAAGGCAGCATCGATGTTTTTATAATGGATGACGGCTTTCAGCATAGGCGTCTTGGCAGAGATGTCGATATTATTGCTGTCGATGCAACATGTCCTTTCGGTTTTGGAAGGCTTTTGCCGGCAGGGCTGCTTCGCGAACCCGTCAAAAGCATAAAGCGGGCAGATATGGTTATCATCACCCGTAGCGATCAGGTAGATGATTCGGCGATAGCGGAGATCGAGGAAACTATAAAAAAAATCGCTCCCCAGGTTCCTGTTGCAAAAAGCATCTGTTGCCATCCCGGGGCAATAGCGATGAAAGGTCACAGGCTGACGATGAACGAACTTCGCAGAGGAAAGGTGTTCGCGTTTTGCGGAATCGGAAACCCCGAAGCATTTGTCGGACAGCTCGGTCGTTGCGGTATGACGCTGGTCGGTTCAAAGTCGTATAACGACCATCACGATTATAATGTGCGTGACATTGCCGATATTTACGAAGAGGCAAAATATCTGGGGGCAAATATTATCCTGACCACTCAGAAGGACTGGGTTAAGGCAGCATTGCTGATAAAGGGGTTTGAGGATATTAGATTTGCATATTTGGAACTTGAACTGGAATTTACGTCCGGTCTTGATAAGATAGATGAGCTTTTACAGAGTTTTTGTCCGCCCGAAGATGTCAATCACCAAACCGGGCAAAATGATGAATCGAATTAAAATGGATTTTGTGATATGCATAAAAACCTATTAAAAGCGGTAACCAATCTTGGTAGCCCGAAGATTTGTGTTGTGGGCGACTTTATATTGGATAGCTATGTTTACGGCGATGCGGTTCGTATCAGCCCGGAGGCTCCGGTTGCGGTATTAAGGGTAGTCGAGCGCAGCTATGCCTGCGGTGGCTGCGGTTCTGTAGTTGCCGATCTTGCCGCGATGGGAGGCAAGCCGATCTGCATTGGAGTTATCGGCAATGACCCAAATGGAAGGACGCTTTGCGGCCTGCTTGAAAATGCCGGTGCTGATACTTCAGGTCTTATCAAAGCTTTTGACCGTCCGACAATCAGCAAGCAAAGGCTTGTCGGTTTAGCCCAGCACAGACACAGGCAGCAGCTTCTTCGGGTCGATGACGAATGCACGGACCAGTTGGATACGGCCACTTATAAGAAGATACTCGCATTATACAAGCAGAGCCTGAAAGAGGTTGACTTGGTGTGCCTTCAGGATTACGACAAGGGTCTCCTTAGCGCTGAATTTTGTGCCGAGTTAATCGCCCTCGCCCGAAAAGCCGGCAAAAAAATTCTTGTCGACCCTGCACCATGTACGGACTATTCAAAGTACAAAGGTGCTTCTGTTATTACGCCGAATCGCAAAGAAACATCGCTGGCGGTACGTTTTCCCATAGAGTCAATTGACGATGCAAAGTATGCCGCCGAGATACTTGCCGAAAAACTCGAACTTGACGCCGTTGTTATAACGCTTGATAAAGAGGGCGCTTTTCTTCATACCAAAGAGATATCCGCCCATCTTGCGACAAACGTGCGAAGTGTTTATGATGTTACCGGTGCAGGTGATATGGTCCTTGCGATGATCGCGATGTCGCTTGGGGCTGGATTAGAGTATAAAACAGCAGTGGAGCTTTCAAATATAGCAGGAGGCCTTGAGGTGGAAAAGTTCGGGTGCGTCACTGTTAGTATTGACGAGATCGTAAATGAAATCGTCTCGAGCCACAGTAAAGTCGGCAAGATCCATGCGATGGAAGATCTGCTCGGCGAACTGGATATCCACAGGCATCGTAGCGAAAAAATCGTATTTACCAACGGATGTTTCGACGTGCTGCACAGAGGCCATATCGAATATCTCTCTTTCTGTAAACAGCAGGGCGATATAGTAGTCCTCGGTTTAAATAGTGACAGGGCAGTACGCCAGTTGAAGGGTTCTGCTCGTCCGATCAATAACCAGCACGACCGGGCCGCCGTCCTTGCAGCACTTGAAACCGTCGATTATATCGTGGTATTCGATGATGTCAGCCCTCTCGATACCGTCAAAGCAGTTCACCCCGATGTTCTCGTTAAAGGCCAGGACTGGGCCGAAAAGGGAGTTATAGGCCGCGAGTTTGTGGAATCATACGGCGGAACTGTAAATCTTGCACCGCTTGTTGAAGGCAAGAGTTCAACTGATACCATAAAGAAAATGTCTGAAGATAACGGCAGCGCTAATCGCGATTGAAGGAGTTAATCTGCAATGAGTGACAAGGCGATATTTCTTGACAGGGACAACACTCTGATCGAAGATCCCGGGTATATTAACAACCCTGATCAGGTTAAATTACTTCCCAAAGCTACCGAGGCAATCATTCAACTTCGCAAGATGGGTTATAAGATAGTTGTTATTTCAAATCAGTCGGGCGTAGCAAGAGGAATCTTAACCGAGGAAGTTCTTGCCGAGATACATCAGAAGATGCTGGACCTGCTGCAAAGCGAAAATGGTTATGTCGACAGGATATACTATTGTCCGTATCATCCCGATGGTGTTATCGAAAAATATCGCAAAGAAAGCGATATGCGGAAACCCGGCGCAGGGATGTTGTTTCTGGCTGAAAAGGAAATGGATGTCGATCTTGCGAATTCATGGATGGTGGGAGATTCTTACCGTGACGTAGCTGCCGGTAAAAAAGCCGGATGTAAGACGATCCTGATCAACTCGCCTAGGCATCCTGCAAAACGCCAAAAGGGCGATCCTGAACCTGATAAAATAGCCGTCAATGTAAAGGAAGCGGCAAATATAATAAAAATGTGCGATCAACATGCTGCGAAATCTGTGGAGACCGAAAGCACAGAGACCAGCCAGGCAAAGCCTGACGATGACCAAAGCGATAAAGATAGTATCAAACATTTGCGCACATTTCATCGACCGGCAGTAAAACAAGCTGCCCTGTCGGAAGAAATACCTAAAGAGGATGAAGTTTCAAAGAATGAGCCAACTCATCCAAAAACAGCCTCCAATGGCAAAATAGAAATGCTGCTGCAGGATATTGTCAATAAGCTTAACAGGATCGATAGATCGGAGATGTTCGAAGAGTCTTCGCTATGGAATGTGACCGCTGTTGCAATCCAGATACTTGCGTTTGCCTGTCTGCTCATCAGTATCTGGTTTCTTATTGATCAGACGAGGAATTTCGAGTCTGTCCTTACATCCATCGGCTATGCTGTAGCTTTGCAAATGATCGTTATATCGATTTGTATTGTTAAGAGGCACAAGTAAACGCCGTGGCCTGCGAGAAGATACTAGTGTGGTTGCCTTCGCCTTTAGGCGATGCGGTGATGTGCACGCCGGCATTGCGTGCGATACGGAAGAAATTTTCTCATGCCGATATTTCATTTCTTGCAAGCAATACGGTCAGGCAGGTTTTGTCACCATCCAGTTTTGCAGATCAATGGCTCGCGTTAGAGGGCGCATTCTTTTCGAAGGTTTTACGACTGCGGCGAGAAAAGTTCAACCGTGTCATATTGCTTAAGAATTCGTTTGGTTCGGCGATTACAGTATTTGCAGCCGGTGTACCAAAACGTATAGGATACGCCCGTGAAGGACGTGGAGTATTTTTGACTGATAAGATAAGTCCGTTAAAAACAACAGGGTCGCAGACGCCG
>VRUF01000230.1 GCA_019456245.1 Planctomycetota bacterium
ATTCGGACGCTGCAAATGACATACTGCAGGGCAGGGCACCCGTATCCGGTTCTCATCAGGAAGGGCCAGCAGCCCAGGCAACTACAAAGTCAGGGCGGACTTATCGGGGTTTTCCCGGAAACACACTTCGAGCAGGACACCATTCAACTGCAACATGGCGATAAGCTGTTTATCTATTCAGACGGCGGGGAAAATGTTGTAGGCGGATTCAACGAGAAAAACGAATTTGCCTTTTCCGAGGAATTTCGTTCCATCGTGCATCTGCCGCTTGACAGCATGATGCAGTCATTCGATCTGCTCGCTAAGAATAACCACGTTTCGCCACAGGAAGTCGACGATGTTACGGCGATAGCGCTGGAAATTGTTTAGACCGTCAAGCTCCTACCCCATGTGTTTCTCGATGAAACCGGTGTCTACCTTGCTCTTTACGTAAAGATTGTGTGTCAGAATGTCAAGGCATATCGGGATAGTCGTCTTTATCGGTTCGATCCTGAACTCTCGCAGGGCTCGTTTCATTGTGTTGATGGCATCGTCGCGGGTTTTACTATGGACGATGAGCTTGCTTATCATCGAATCGTAATATGGCGAGATGGTGTAGTCCTGGCAGACATGTGTGTCTATGCGAATGCCGAATCCTCCCGGCGGTACATATTTTGTTATCTTTCCGGGGCAGGGGGCAAAATCTCTTGCGGGGTCTTCGGCATTGATGCGGCACTCTATCGCGGCGCCGTTTAGATGGATGTCCTTTTGCCTGAGGTTTATGGATTCTCCGCTTGCTACTTTGAGCTGCCACTTTATCAAGTCCTGTCCGGTCACCATTTCGGTCACCGGATGTTCGACCTGGATTCTTGTGTTGACTTCGATAAAGTAAAAGTTCATGTCCTTGTCGAGGAGAAATTCGACGGTTGCGGCGCCTACGTATTCGGTTTGCTTTACGACTCTAAGTGCGGACTTGCAAAGTTTTTCTCTTGTTTCGTCATCGAGGATGGCACATGGCGATTCTTCGATAAGTTTCTGGTGCCTTCGCTGGATGGTGCAGTCGCGTTCGTAAAAATGCAGGGCATTGCCGGCATTGTCGGTCATTACCTGGACTTCGACATGCCTTGGTTCTATGATGAACTTTTCCAGAAATAGCGAGCCGTTGCTGAAGCAGGCTTCTGACTCGGCTCTTGCGGCATAAAAAGCACCGTGCATGCTGATGTCGTTATGGACGACACGCATCCCGCGTCCGCCGCCGCCTGCCGCGGCTTTTAGTATCACGGGGTATCCGATTTTGTTGGCAAGTTTGATCGCTTCTTTCTCGTCTTTTATTTCCCCTTCGGAACCGGGTACAATGTATACCCTGGCTTTTTTGGCGATCTCACGTGCCTGAATTTTATTGCCGAGCATTCGCATTGCTTCCGGGCTTGGGCCGATGAAGCCTATGCCGCAATCCCTGCATACTTCGGCGAAATGGTCGTTTTCGGCGAGGAATCCGTAGCCGGGGTGAATGGCTTCGACGTCGGTGATCTCGGCGGCACTGATTATTCTGGGAATATTCAGATAGCTGTCCGTTGCACTTGCGGGACCTATGCAGATCGCTTCATTGGCGAGCTTAAGGTATTCGGCGTCTTTGTCGGCTTCTGAAAAGACGGCGACGGTTTCTACGCCAAGTTCCTGACAGGCGCGAATTATCCGCAGTGCGATTTCACCCCTGTTGGCTATAAGTATTCTTGTAAACATAATGATACCGACTTTGTATTTTCTATTTTCTATTTTCTATTTACTATTTACTATTGAATTGTTTCGTCGCAGGTTTCGGTTAGTCTGGTTTTACTTTGAAGATCGCCTCGCCGAATTCCAGTGCTTTACCCGGGGCAGACAATATTTCGGTGATCGTGCCGGATACCTCGGACTTTATCTCGTTCATTACTTTCATGGCTTCTATGATGCAGACAACCGTCTCGGGTCCTACCCTGGTTCCTATCGATACGAAAGGATCGGCGTCGGGGCTTGGGGCAGAATAGAAAGTCCCTACCATCGGGGATTTGATTTCGACGAGGTCGCTTTCCTCTGCTTGCGATGCGCTTTCGGCGACGGCTGTTTCTGCCGGAGCAGGCGCCGCTGCATGCGTCATCGGAACATGGGTTATGACAGGCGGTGCCTGGGGACGTTTAAGAGATATCTTCTTGTCGCCGTCTTTAAGCTCTATTTCGACAAGATCCTTGTCTATCATCAACTCGATGAGTTCTTTGACTTTTTTCAGATCCATCTCGTTTTTCTCTGCCATGCGGCATTCCTTATTTCTAACAAATGTTTACAAATTCGGCTGTTAGTATAGTTATAGAATCACTTTTTGCAAGGATATAGTTTTTTCAAACTGACCAATTGGTCAGTTTGAAAATGTCTAATGATTAATGTCTAATGATTAATGCTGGATTCGGCCTTATGGCCGAGGCATTTTATAAAAAACTTGCCACGTAAGTCTTTTAATTGCCGTAGCTTACGTTGATAACAGGCCTTGTTGTCAGTGTGTTTTCCGGGAAAACGCATGAAATTGCTTATTTTTCTAGTGCTATGAGGTCTTCGTAGGTCTGCCTTTTCCTTATTATCGTGAATTTATCGCCGTCAACGAGGATCTCGGGTAGTTGCGGTCTGGAATTATAATTGCTGCTCATGGTGTAGCCGTATGCCCCTGCGGTGAAAATTGCGAGAAGTTCGCCTCTTTTCACAGGCGCAAGCGATCGTCCCTGTGCCATGAAATCTGCGCCCTCGCAGATGGGTCCGACGATGTCGACAACTTCGGTGCCTTCCATGGAAAGTTCTTTTTTTCGTTTTTCCGGAACGAAGGCCTCTTCTACATCAGCTGGCCAGATGAAATGGAACGCGCCGTAAAGAGGGGGGCGAAGCAGGTCGTTCATGCCTGCATCGACGATGACGAATTTCTTTTCGCCGCCTTTTTTAAGGTACAACACTTTTGTAACGAGGATCGCGCCGTTGGCTGCGATGCTTGCGCCGGGTTCGAGGATGAGTTTTAGACCCTTGCCTTTAAGCAGCGGGACGATGTCCTTGGCATAATGCCCCGCGGTCGGAGCTGTAGCTGTTTCGTAGTCCGCGCCGTATCCGCCGCCGAGGTCGAGGGTGTCGATCTTGAAACTGTCACTTCTGAGTTGTTCGATTAGTACAAGAGTCTTTTTGATGGCTTCGACATATGGGTCGACGGTTTTTCCAGCCGAACCGAGGTGAAGATGGATAGCGTTTAATTCGACAGCGTCGTTGTTTCCGTACTTTGCGAAGACCTTGCGTGCTCTTTCGATGTCGACGCCGAATTTCGATTCCTTTTTGCCTGTTGTGGTATGTCTGTGGGTTTTGGGGTCCACGTCCGGGTTGACTCGCAGGGCGGCTTTGGTTTTGTTGCCGCTTTTTTTGGCGAGCTTGATGATGTTTTCCAGCTCGGCTTCGGATTCGATATTGAAATATCCGATCTTAGCTTCCAGTGCTTCAAGAATTTCGGAGTCGGTCTTGCCGGTGCCCGCGTATACGACTTTGGACATGTCGGCGCCGGCTTGTTTGGCGCGGTAGAGTTCTCCGCCGCTTACGATGTCGAAACCGCTTCCTGCTTCGGCGAGGAATTTCAGGATGTTGATATTGCTGCATGCCTTGATGGAATAGCATATCGTAGTGTCAAGTTCGGCGTAGGCCTCCTGCATTTTGGTAAGATGAGCGAGGAAAGTAGCCTTGCTGTATATGTAAACCGGTGTGCCGACCTCTTTGGCGATCTTGGCTACGGGAACGTCTTCTGCGAATAATTTTCCGTTAATATAATCAAATCTATCCATGTTCAAATACTCCAAATGTTCTTATTAGCCGCGGTATTGTACAGTATTAGGAGGCGAGTATCAATGCTTGCCCTGCATTTGTCGGGTAAACAGTTAAAAACCTTGACTTTTCGGGGCGTGTTTGGTATTTCGTTAAATCAGAAAAGAGGCCTGGCGGCGATGTTTTGGGTATGAACTGGAAAGTAAATGCAAACATTTCTTGTGATGGGAAAGTGAGGCTTTATGGCACTTCTTGGTATTGATGTCGGTACTTCGGGCACCAAAGTTGTTTTACTCGACAATAACGGAAGCATCATCGCGAATGTGACGGAAGAATATGACGTTAGTAATCCGCGGCCGATGTGGTCCGAGCAGGATCCGTCGAGCTGGTGGACTGCGGTTTGTACGGGAATAAAAAAGGCACTGGATGCTTCCGGCTGTAGTGCGTCCGACATTAAGGGCGTCGGGCTTTCGGGGCAGATGGTCGGTTTGGTTGCTCTGGACAAGAACGGCGAGGTTATCAGGCCGTGTATTTTATGGAACGACCAGAGAAGCGTAAAAGAGACCGAAGAAATGACGGCGAAAATCGGGCTCAAAACAATTCTCAGGGAAACGAGCAATCCGCTGTTTGCCACTTTTGTCGCACCAAAGCTTGTCTGGATGCGTTGCAACGAACCAGAGAATTATTCCCGTATCGCTCACGTTATAATGCCTAAGGA
>VRUF01000231.1 GCA_019456245.1 Planctomycetota bacterium
TTATGCCAAGGCCGTTGAAGAAGGCGCGACGGTTGTTACCGGTGGCGGTATTCCCGATATGGGCGATGATTTAAAAGAGGGCGCCTGGGTAGAGCCCACCATCTGGACCGGTCTTGCTGATGACGCAACAGTCATCCGTGAGGAAATATTTGGGCCCTGCTGCCATGTTAGGCCTTTTGATAGTGAAGAAGAAGTCATCAATCTTGCTAATGATACCGAGTATGGTCTGGCTGCGGCTATCTGGACCGAAAATTCATCCCGTGCCCACCGTGTTGCCAGACAGATTGATGCCGGTATCATCTGGGTCAATAGCTGGTTTCTGCGTGATTTAAGAACCCCTTTTGGTGGCATGAAACGTTCCGGTATCGGTCGCGAAGGTGGTGTGCATTCGCTTGAATTTTATACTGAATTAAAAAACATATGCGTAAAGTTGTGATCTAAATGGATAAAAACAAAATACAAAACTATGGCGATGAGTTGTATGAGGCGCTAACTAATTGTCAGATGGTTGAACCTCTGACAGATCGTGAACCCGATATGACCATCGAAGATGCCTATGGTGTCTCGACTCGCTTACTCGAAAGAAGACTGGATTCCGGCGAGACGGTCATCGGCAAAAAGATCGGTGTGACCAGTAAGGCGGTGCAGAATATGTTGAATGTGTATCAACCTGATTTTGGTTATCTGACTGACGCGATGGTATACGAAAGTGGCGGTACCATTCCTGTTACGGAAAAAATGATCCAGCCCAAGGCAGAAGGTGAGATTGCATTTATCCTTAAAAAGGATCTGAAAGGCCCGGGTGTCACTACTTCCGATGTGCTTCAGGCCACAGATTTTGTTGTGCCCTGTTTCGAAATTGTCGATTCCCGTGTGCGCGACTGGAACATCAAGATCCAGGATACCATTTCAGATAATGCGTCTTGCGGCTATTTCGCGCTGGGTAATCAAGCGGCCGATCCTAGGAAACTGGACCTTTCAACAGTGGGTATGGTGTTTGAGAGAAATGGCAGTGTTGTTGCCACTGGTGCTGGTGCCGCCGCATTAGGGTCGCCTCTAATCTGCGTAGCCTGGTTGGCCAACACGCTGGGGCAGTTTGATATCACATTGAAGGCAGGTGAAGTGATTCTTTCCGGATCACTTGTTCCTCTAATACCTATTGAGTCTGGCGATCATATGACCGTGCAAATTGGCGGGATCGGTAGTGCTTCGCTATGCTTTGAATAATCACGAGGATTTGTAAACATGAAAATTGGGTGCGCAATTATCGGATCTGGAAATATCGGTTCAGATCTGATGTATAAGCTAAAAAGAAGCGAGTTTCTGGAACCGGTCTGGATGGTTGGTATCGACCCGGACTCGGATGGTTTGGCCAGGGCGAAAGAAGAAGGCCTGAAATGCACCCATGAAGGTGTGGATGGTTTGATTGCAGGGATGGAAGAAGGTGAGATACGTATCGCATTTGATGCAACATCTGCCTACGTGCATGCAGAAAATAATCGCAAGTTACAGGAAAAAGGTGTGGTTGTGATTGACCTGACACCGGCAGCGATTGGTCCTTTTTGTGTGCCACCCGTTAACCTTAAAGATCATATCGGTAAGGGCGAGACCAATGTCAACATGGTCACCTGCGGTGGTCAAGCAACGATTCCTATGGTCTATGCGGTGAGTAGTATCCAGGAGGTCAAATATGCCGAGATCATAGCGACTGCCTCTTCCGACTCAGCTGGACCCGGGACACGTAAGAATATCGATGAATTTACCCAGACTACTTCCAACGCGGTAGCTAATGTGGGCAATGCAGACGAGGGTAAGGCGATAATCATTCTCAATCCAGCCGAGCCGCCCATCATGATGCGAGATACAGTACATTGTCTGACCGTGGAAACACCTGATGAAGCAGCGATTACACAATCCGTTCTGGAAATGGAAAAAGAAGTACAGAAGTATGTACCCGGGTATCGCATCAAAAATGGTCCGGTATTCGATGGTAAGCGCGTGAGTATTTTCCTCGAAGTAGAGGGGCGTGGTGATTACCTCTCTAAACATGCCGGCAACCTGGATATTATGACTGCAGCAGGCGCACGAACCGCAGAAATGTTTGCCGAGCAGATGTTGGCAGAAGAATCCAGTAAGCCACATGCTGCAAATCATTGAGGTATAAAAAGATGAGTGTTAAAGGTGTAAAGATTAAATTACATGATAATGCCTTGCGTGATGGTATGCATACCGTACGGCATCAATTCACGATAGATGAGATGGTCCGCCTGGCAAAAGCCCTGGATGATGCCAGGGTCGATCTGATCGAGGTCACACATGGTGACGGTCTCGGTGGTGCCTCGGTAAATTACGGCTTCCCCGCGCACAGCGATGAAGAGTATCTGCAAGCCGTTGTGCCAAAGATGAAACACGCGAAAATTTCCGCTTTGTTATTGCCGGGTATCGGCACAGTAAGGCATTTGGAGATGGCTCATAATTGTGGCATCCACACGATCCGAGTGGCCACACATTGCACCGAAGCCGATGTCAGTGAGCAGCATATCAGCTATGCCAGAAAGATAGGTCTGGATACTGTCGGATTTTTAATGATGGCACATATGGCCGCACCGGAGAAATTACTGGAACAGGCGAAATTGATGGTGTCTTATGGTGCAAACTGTGTGTATGCCACCGACTCGGCTGGTTATTTGTTACCGGATGGTGTACGTGAGCGCATAGCTTGCTTGCGTGAAGGCCTGCCCGATGATATCGAGATTGGTTTCCATGGGCATCACAACCTCGCCATGGGAGTTGCTAATTCCGTTGCCGCTGTTGAAGCGGGTGCACGCAGGATTGATGGTTCTGTCGCCGGTCTGGGTGCGGGAGCGGGTAACACGCCGCTGGAGGTGTTCGCTGCCGTGTGTGAACGTATGGGCATCGAAACAGGTGTCGTACTGGATAAGATAGTCGATGCCGCTGAAGATGTGGCCCTGCCGATGATGGAGAGCCCGACTCGTATCGATCGTGATTCCCTGATCCTGGGTTATGCAGGGGTATACTCCTCATTCCTGTTACACGCCAAACGCGCAGAAGCGAAACATGGCGTCACTGCCAGGGAAATTCTGGTTGAACTGGGTAAACGTAAAACTGTGGGTGGTCAGGAAGATATGATCGAAGATGTGGCCCTTGATATCCTCCGGAAAAAGAAAGAATTAAAGGAAATTGCCTGATGTCATTAGATCAAAAAACCATTGAGAGCCTTGCAGAACACCTGGAAAACGCTGAGTTACAGGCTCAGGATGTTCTCAAGATTACTGATGACTATCCAGATATGGACTGGAAGGATGCCTATGATATTCAATGGGAGATCCGTCGTCGTAAGGAATCCAGGGGGCACCGTGTCGCGGGTTTAAAGATGGGTCTGACTTCCTGGGCGAAGATGAAACAGATGGGTGTGGAAACGCCTATATATGCCTTTCTGGCGGATTACTTTGGACTGCCTGATGGTGCTGAAGTAAAAACGGATGAACTTATTCATCCAAAAGTAGAAGCTGAAGTCGCTGTTGTAACAAATAAAACACTACGCGGTCCGGGTTGTCATCTTGCTGATGTAATGTCCGCGATTGATTATGTGATCCCTGCCGTTGAAATTATTGACTCCCGATATCGGGATTTTAAGTTTGATTTGAAAAGTGTTATCGCTGATAACGCTTCTTCTTCACGTTTTGTCACCGGTGGCTGCGTGAAAAGAATTGAGGATGTCGATCTGAAAACGCTGGGTGTTGTTATGGAAAAGAACGGGAAAGTGGTTGAAGTGGGTGCCGGTGCTGCGGTACTGGGGCATCCCGCCGCTAGCGTCGTCATGCTGGCGAATATGTTGGCTGAACGTGACGAAGATATCCCGGCCGGAACCTTTATCATGACCGGTGGTATTACAGCCGCGGTAACGGTAGAGAAAGGAGATGCAGTGACTGTTCGTTACCAGGACCTGGGTTGTGTATCAATGACCTTTGTGTAGATATTAAAATCTATTCGTATTTTGTGTAGCGCATATAAACCAGATAAATAATTAAATGGTAACTACTGAGGCTTTATCAAAATAAAATTAATATAGAGTAATGGGAAATAATTGTTCAGATTTCGATTTTCTTGGATCTGGTAGGTCCGAGATAAATAATAATTTCCAGGGATGAATGTAGTGCGGTCAAGATGGCTGAGATCTCCTCCCGTTATACTTTAGTCTTATTTTGAACTTCCTCGGTTCATTGCGGGTTTTAGAGCTCTAAAGCTAAAACCCGCAGTTTTTTAATTACAATTTCAAGACACTTCAATATACAAAATTCTTTACGGTGTCATCCTAAGATATAAATTATGCAAATAAAGAACCAAGAGATTGGAAAAGAAGTATGCGCTGCAGGAATAAAGACCAATTATCATGACTCTGGAGATGGCGAGCCCGTGTTACTCCTACATGGTTCTGGTCCTGGTGTTAGCGCTTGGGCAAATTGGCGATTAACAATA
>VRUF01000023.1:0-9465 GCA_019456245.1 Planctomycetota bacterium
TTGAGACATTTATCGAATGCAGCGACTTTTTTACTCTTGATGTCGCAGATTATACGGGCAAAGCCGCCGCCGATGCCGATATTGCGGCTTTTGTTAAAAAATATGTACGATTTGCCGGGACGTTTACTATCGAAGGCATTGATGAAGAACTGACTGTGACCAAAGAGCAGATAACGGAAATCGCCTCGAAATATTTGTATGCAGTACAGGAAGCGGCCAAGATATATCGCCATGTCGAAAGCGTAAAAGGTGCCGATAATTTTATTACGGAAGTGTCGATGGATGAGACAGATTTGCCACAGACACCTATCGAAATGTTATTTA
This sequence comes from Planctomycetota bacterium, assembly GCA_019456245.1. Lineage (GTDB taxonomy): Bacteria > Planctomycetota > Phycisphaerae > Sedimentisphaerales > Anaerohalosphaeraceae > VRUF01. The sequence goes on from VRUF01000023.1 coordinate 325, forward strand.
TCCTGGCGGCGATATCGGATGAGAATATACCGGCGCAGACGATCGCCCCGAAATTTACAGGGCGATTTAATAAGGGTGTCGATTACGTAGGTGACATACAACAGTTTGAGAAGGAATTTAATGACGATCTTACAGTGATACGATTTGCGGTGAACGAGTTTTCGCTTCCGGCGAATCTGAAACTTAGCGTACATTCCGGAAGTGATAAGTTTTCGATTTACGAACCGATCCGCAAAGCTATTGCAAAGTTCGACGCGGGCCTGCACTTAAAAACCGCGGGGACCACATGGCTGGAAGAGTTGATAGGTCTAGCCGAAGCCGGCGGAGAAGGCCTGGAAATCGCAAAAGAAATATACGGCAAGTCGATAGATAAGTTCGACATTCTGTGTGCCCCTTACGCCACTGTGATAGATATTGACAAAGGCCAGCTACCGAGTCCTGATGAAGTAAATGGATGGGACGGTAATACTTATGCCTCTACGCTCAGGCACGACCAGTCCTGCGATCTGTACAATCCAAACCTCAGACAACTGCTGCATGTCGGCTATAAGATAGCTGCCGATATGGGTGATAAGTATCTGGACGCCTTGAAAAACAATTCTGAGATAGTAGGAAGAAATGTAACAGAAAACATACTCGAGCGGCACATAAAGAAGCTCTTTTAGCCGATATGGAATACGGCGGTTATGGTATTTGGAATCTGTACCCGATTCGCACTAACCCCTGCATTCAAACGTATTTTATTATGTGGCTCGCAAATGAAAAAGTACGTTGCAATTTCCGCTTGTCACGTACGCGGCAAGGTAAAGGAAAGTCGCGCGAAGGCAATATTGATTGGGTCACGAAACAGAGACGCCAGAGGGCGTTTCTGTTTATATACACAGATCAACACTTAATCATAAAGCGATGTTAAATATAAACTTAGGAGTTCTGCCAGGAATAAATAATTTACTACTTGCTACAACAGTTTTTATAATTATAATACCACTTCCCAAAACAGGTAAGGGACGGTTCTCTATCAGTTTTGGAAAGTCGTATATAACGGCGGCGTAGCCAAGTGGTCTAAGGCAATGGTTTGCAAAACCATCACTCGTGGGTTCGAATCCCACCGCCGCCTGTCCTTATAGTCGATAGTTTTTAGTCATTCGGGGCCTTAGCTCAGTTGGGAGAGCGCCACACTGGCAGTGTGGAAGTCGTCGGTTCGAGTCCGATAGGCTCCATTGGTAAAGCCCGTAAGTATAACGACTTACGGGCTTGTATTATGATTTCAACGGTTCAACCAATCCCTTACCCATTGCCTCGCCTCCTGCTTATTTGCAATATCACCATCGAGCTGAGCAAGATACATCTGATGGCAGATAGTCCCCAGTCCCGGTCCTGCTTTAACGCCCATCTCCATGATCTCATTTCCGTCAAGCAAAGCAGCAGGGGCAACATCAACCCCTTCCAAATCCTTCGCACGGGCGGCAATAACGTCCAAACCCTCTGAAATTGTCCCCATGGCCTTCTGGATCCCCTTTTCCAGCAGCAGCAAGTCATCAAAATACCCGCCGGCCAACAGCATCTTCAACTCCGCAAGCCGCATCTGGCCATCCAGCAAAACGCCCCTATTTTCCAGCAAAAAACCAAGTTTACCGGCTTGGACATTGCTAAGCATCAAAACTTTGGCCTTTTCAATTCCAAACTCACTTTCAAACCCGGCAAATAACCCGGCAAGAGAAACGATAAAATTTGCCTCTGGCGGCAAATTTGAAACAACTTTAACCCCAAAAACCGCATTATCTCCGCAAAAACCGGAAAAAACAGCCACACCAAGACCGCTCTTGCAAAGCAATTCTGCGCCACGCCCGCGTAGCGAACAACTCAAAGTCGCCTCGATCTCCATACCGATCCGCTCGCCGCTGATCTTCGTGATATTTTTCGCACCGTCACAAACCCCGTGCCAGGTCATTTCCTCGATCTCAAATCCAAGCTGCGCCGAAAAACGCACCGCACGCAGCATCCGCAGATAATCCTCACCAAACCTGTCAGCGGCATCGCCTATGGTTCGCAAAACTTTTCGCTCGATATCCGCCTGCCCCTCGACATAGTCGTAAACCTTTTCATCGATCGGATCGTAAAACATTCCGTTGATCGTAAAATCACGCCGCTGTGCATCCTCCTTCGCATTAGAAAAAGCAACGTGGCCCGGATGCCTTCCGTCGGCATATCCGCTTTCGGTTCGGAAAGTTGCAACTTCAACCTGCTGGGAATCCAAAAGCACCATAACTACGCCGAACTTGGCTCCGATCTTCAGGGTCCGCCGAAACAGTGCGATTATCTCATCCGGCACAGCATTGGTGGCGACATCATAGTCCTTCGCCTGACGCTCTAAAAGCATATCGCGCACACACCCGCCGGCCAGCAGGGCTTCAAAGCCATTCTCACGCAACCGCTCGATCACTTTTATTGCAGCTTCTTTATTAGTCATCTTCGCCTCCTGCAGGGGTAAGCTGCAAAAGTGTAACTGCCATATTCCCCCAATCACGCCGGTCTATCACCTTTAAATCCGCATACTCATCCAAAAGAACCGTTCGCTTGTGAGCACGGACACTAACGATTCCTCCTTCGGCGAGTTGTCCGCACAAAAGCTCCAAGAGCTTAGCGACCTTCGATCCTTCGCCGCAATCGGCGGCCATCGCATAAGGCGGATCGACAAACACGAGGTTGTATTTTTCATCTTCTGGCCCGACAGGTGCACCCATCATAAAGACGTTGCCGCGAATAACTTTGGACTCTTGCTCGAAACGAGCTTTTTCAATATTTCGTTTTAATATCTCTACCACCTTTGCGCTTTGTTCTACAAAAGTAACATGCTTTGCACCCCGCGAAATAGACTCAAGGCCCATGGATCCGGTTCCGCAAAAAAGATCGCCGACGACACCATCTTCTATAACATCGTATTTATAGAGAATACTGAACAACGCTTCCTTAACCCGATCGGTAATAGGGCGCGTATCCCGGGTATCAGGACCAAGCAAATTCATACCACGTTTTGAACCGGCAATTATACGCATATCCGCTCCCTGCTAACCTTTAATCCCATATCCGCCAACATCTTCATGTCCTCTTCTGCTGATCTGTCTGCTGTTATGAGGTAATTTCCAGTTAGTTTGAGTTATTTCGACATATTAGAACAACATTCTAGTGGATTGCCAAAGATAAGGCCAGTATAATTGCGGGAGCAATACAATACCATAATAATTTTGCAGTGAAAGTTAAAGCTAGTGATGAGAAAAAAAGAGGCCAGAAAAGTAAATAGAAAATCGCTAAATCACCTATCCTCTAAATAAGAATCCTGGTTTTTAATTCTCCTGGAAGGGAAGTCGTATGGCATTATTCAAGGTTACTAAAAAATACTGGCTTTTGTTAATCATTGCTGTGTTTATCTTTTTTTTGTTTGGTTATAAGGTTGGCAGACTGCTATCCTGGCCCGAGCAAATTTGGCTTGGAGAACGCTATGTCATGGTGGACAGATATGATTTAAATACATACTATGATGTTGACGGAACTTTGTATGGTCTAAGCCTCAAGGATATTGAAAATGATTACAGGGGCTTATTTGAGATCGACTTTTATCCTTCGGGAGCCGTAGAACGCATAGGAAGACGTTTAGATGGTGGTTATATCCGGGAATCTTACTATGAAAGTGGATCGGTAAAAACAAGGCGTAACTGGGATTACTCTGCTGAGAAATCCGAATTTGAGGCCTACTCAGAAGAAGGAGGTCTCATTGAAAAAAAAGAAAAAGAAGGAAATAGAAGTATTGACGATGAATTTAATGACTGGCAACCTGCCAGTTACGTGGAATATTTATACTTTGAGCATTCACCATGGAATATTCAAGCCAACTGGATCACAGCTAAATATGCGGGGCATATATATGATTATTTAAGTTGCCCGATTCCTAAAATTTGTCTTTCTGTTATGATAGTTGCAGTTGGAAGTTCGTGCTTAATAGGTTTAACTAAAATAAAGCTACTAGCTAGACTCTGGATAATGGCAATTTGCGCACTAGCTGCTTTAATGATGGGGTTTGCAATGTCGTGGCTTCTTTTTTTGTTTCATAGAATCCAGGCACGAGCTGACCTTTTATCGGACAGCTCAGCGTGTGGAACTGTTTCGCTTTATATAGGAGTTTGTTTTGCATTAGCCTGTTTAATATTACCATTGATCATTTTATTATTCCGAGGTAAGCGACATCCCAATATCCAAGAGTAAATGAAACGGGACATGGTTCCACTTTTTACATTTATTTATAGCTCTTCGTCTAATCCCTCTTAATCTTTAAACCCAGATCCGCCAGCATTTGCATGTCCTCTTCTGCTGATCTGCCCGCTGTTGTGAGATAATTTCCGGTTAGTATGCTTGTTGCGCCGGCTGTGAAGATCCAGCTTTGCAGGTCGCGCAAGTTAAGTACTCTTCCGCCTGCGACCTTTAGATTCGCTTTGGGCAATATGAAACGGTACATCGCGATTATCCGCAATATCTCCATTGGCTCAAGCTCTTTAGAATGCCCAAGCGGCGTTCCTTCTATCGGATGGAGGAAATTCATCGGTACCATGTCTACGCCAAGTTCTCTCAGCTGAAATGCCATGTCGAGGCGATCTGCTTCGGATTCGCCGATCCCGAATATGCCGCCACCGCATACTTTAAGGCCGGCATCGAGAGCAGTTGTTATTGTCGCAACTCTCTCGGAATAATTATGGGTTGTTACTATCTTTGAAAAATATCTCTCGGAGGTTTCGAGGTTATGGTTGTACCGCTCGGCACCGGCCTTTGCCAAACGCCGGGCCTGGTCGGCGGATATTATGCCCAAAGACGCACAAACACCCATCCCGTATTCGGATTTGATCTTTGCAATAAGCTTTTCTATTCTGGCAAGTTCTTTCTCGGTTATCGCTCTGCCGGAATAAACGATCCCGAAATGCGGGACGCCCTTTTCCTTGGCCTCTTTCGCCGCGTTAAGGATCTCATCATCTGTCAGAACTGTCACAGACTTGCCTATCCGGGTATTATGCCGAACCGACTGGGCGCAAAACGCGCAGTCCTGATCGCATCCTCCTAACCTGCCGGCAACAATAGAGCAAACCCTGATCTCATTGCCGAAGAACTTCTCCCTTATGCGGTTGGCAAAGTACAGGACATCCTGTAGATGATCCTTGCTGAGAGCAGAAAGCTTTTCAGCTTCGGTCCTATCGAGAATGCCCCCGTCAACAACCTTTTCACCAAACTGACGTATTGTCCCGTTCACTAAACCATATCCCTTAAACTAATGCTCATAATGCAACTTAAGGGCTAATCCTTACATCCGCAGAGGACTTTGTCAAGAGGGATTGCTAATTCCCTGAACTTATCGGCTGCGAGCGTCACTGTCTGCCAGCTTCGGCTTCGCACCTTCATCGCGCGGGCATAATCGGAAAGTTTAACGCAGTAAAACAGGTATTGGCGTCCCTGAAACTCATACACGTCGAGGCCGTCGTTTTCTACGTCGATATTTTCGAACTCATAAACGAAAACGAATAGCCCCTCGACACTTCCGCAGGATTGATCTGAAAGCATCTTCTCCCACTGGGAAAGTCCGGCTACGTCATCGATCCCAACCCAACACTGGAAGCCTTTCATGCCGGCGAGGGAAGTGCCCTTGAATTTTTTACCTTTAACCTCGGCAAGAATAGCCCTGTCGATACCGGCCTGATAAACTATAAAATCAAATGTCTTGACCTTTTGGCCGTTAAAAAAGCCGCGACGAGCCTGGTCAACCGCACTGCAATCGATGCGGTTATCGGCAAGATAGCCCTCAAAAGCCCTCTCGTATTCGTTGATCCCCTCAAACATAGCTATGTATATAACTCGAATATAATATAAATGCAACAAATAATCGAAAAATCCATATATAAAACCAACGGTCTAAAACTGTTGCAATCTCCGGCAATATCTGGTAAAAAAGCCGGTATGGATACCTTAAACATAATAATTGGGTGCATTTTGGTCGTTTTTGCCGTCACCATATTGCTGACACTGACGATATCGGCTCATAAAAGCATAAACCGCATCGCAAGAGGCGGATGCCGCACTGCCAGAGAAACACTTAAGGAACCAAAAAGTGACAAATAGCTCTACTGGCGAGCAAAACAGATCCGAGCATAGTCCAACACCGGAACTTTCGCGGGAAATGTCCCTGTACCAGATAACCATGATGGGTCTGGGCATGATGATCGGTGCGGGCGTATTTCTGGGGATGGGAATTTCCATAGGTATAGCCGGTCCCGGCGGAGTGGTTCTTACCTTCGCCCTGAACGGTGTGTTGGCGATTTTTACCGCGATGGCATTTGCCGAACTAAGCTCGGCGATACCACGGGCTGGCGGGGCGTATAACTTCGCAAGGATCGGCTTTGGGCGGGGAACAAGTTTTCTTGCAGGATGGATGGAATGGTTCGCCTCAAGCGTCGCCGGCGCAATGTACGCACTGACCTTCTCACTTTACACGATCCGTTTTATGAACGCGATCGGTATGCTCGACGGTTTCTACTCGCTACTCCACATAAATCCTGAGAGCGATATATTCTTAAAAACCATCGCCGTACTCACCGCGGCGGCATTTATCTATATAAATTACCGCGGAGCGTCGGAAACCGGCAAGATCGGCGCATTTATAACTCTGGGCCAGACGATCTTCGTCATATTCATCGGCATCGTCGGCATCGTCACCGTAATAAAGGATCCGTCCCGTTTGAACAACTTCGTTCCATTTATGCCCGAAGGCTGGTCTAAACTTCTTGTTACGATGGGCTTTACATACGTAGCCTTCGAGGGATTTGAAGTAATAGCCCAGGCAGGCGACGAAGCGATAGATCCGCGCAGAAACCTTCCAAAAGCAATGATAAACTCCGTCCTGATCGTTACAGTCATCTACATACTCGTAGCCTTTGCGACGGTTGTCTCCGTTAAAGCAGGCCCGGATATCGCCATCGACGGACAAGAAGTCGCCCCGTGGCAATGGATAGGCCAGTTCGGACCCGAAGGTTTCGGCAGTGCGATCGCGAAACTTATATCTTATAAGAATATCGGCAACTTCATTTTAACGCTCGCCGTGATCTTTTCATCGACATCGGCACTTAACGCGACCATATTTTCTGCGACAAGAGCATCCTACGCACTTGGCAGAGATAAAATGCTGCCGTCGTTCTTCGCCAAAATCCACAAAACACGCAACACACCGTACGGTGCACTGATATGCACGGCGGTTATCGTCCTGTTCGTGGCGACAATGCTGCCAACCGAAGACGTCGCCTCAAGCGCGAGCATTATGTTCATATTCCTGTTCTTTCTGGTAAATCTCTGCGTCATAAAAATTCGCCGAAGCATGGCCGACGAAATGACATACGGATACATGATGCCGCTGTTTCCGGTCTTTCCGATACTGGCGATAGTCTGCCAGGTCATCCTCGCCATCGAACTAAGGGAAATGAGCCACATCGCCTTGGTCGTAGCACCGATATGGGTTCTCATTGGCGTTGGCGTCTATTTTTTCTACTCAAAATCGCGAGCCATAACAACAGACGAAGACATCCTCGTACTCGAAGAACAAAAAGCGGTGCCATCGGATAAATACCGGGTTATGGTCGCGATAGCAAACCCGGCAAACGCTACCGCACTGGTACAGGGGACATATAAACTCTGCGGCGCAAAGGACGCTCAGGTTGAACTGATACACATGCTGCCGGTACCGGATCAGGTTGCGCTGACAGACGCGAAAAAATACATGACACCGGGCAAAGAAGCACTCATGGAAGCGATGCTTTCGCTATCTTTGCACTTTACGATAAGCACAACTATACGATACTGCCGCAATATCGCTCGCGGAATAGTCTCGGCGATCCGACAGAAAAAAACGCAGATGCTGGTACTCGGCTGGCACGGCAAAACCTCCAAGGGTATCTTCAACCTCGGAGCAACGGTTGACCCCATAATCGAGCAAACCCCATGCGACGTCGTTGTAATGAAAGACTGCAGCGGAAACAAAACTTTCGAAAACGTCCTGGTGCCCGTAGCAGGCGGACCCAACAGCGCCTACGCTTTAGAGATCGCTGCGATCATGGCAGAAACGGAAAATTCTACGATCACGGCATTTACCGTGGAAAGGGACGGTGGAACATTCGACATCGATCAGTTCCTCGACATGCAGGCCGAACTATTATCTATTCCGCGAACACGCTTTAAATCAAAAACCGTAAAAGCAAAAAGCACGGTACTTGCCATTCTAAAGGAATCCAAAGAGCACGATCTGGTTGTATTAGGCACAACGAACAAACCAATGCTCGTACAAATAGCAAAACAATCCCTGCCGGATAAAATCGCATGCAGATGCAAAACGTCCCTCATTATGGTAAAGAAAGGTCAGGGAGTACGATCATGGATAAAAAGATGGATCTGACCTCATAGCAATCTCCTACTTGCCATCAAAGCCGTCGGCATCGACCAGTTCCTGCTCGCCGCTGTCCATATCTTTAATCACCAGTTTTTTCTGATCGGAATATTCATCGCCAACGATGACACATTTGCCGGCACCTAAGACAGTTGCCTGTTTGAGTTGTTTTTTAAGAGCATTGCTCTTATAGCTAAGGTCGGCGGCAAGGCCGGCCTTACGCAATTTGGCAACCGTCTCTATCGCCACATCACGCAAATCGTCTTTTACGCATGCAACAAAGTAATCCAGCTTACGCGTTGCAATATCATCCTTTAAGAGGCCCTTTTCTCTGAGCAATATCTCCAGGACACAATCACCCATGCCCATACCGGTGCCCGTCACCTGCGGCCCGCCAAAATCACCCAGCAGATTATCATACCGTCCTCCCCCGCATATCGCCCTGAGATCACCAACCGCATCGTGCACCTCAAACACCACTCCGGTATAATAAGCAAGCCCGCGAACGATGCCCGGATCAAAAACGCAATAATCGGTGATGCCCATGGATTTGAGATAACCGAACAATCCTTTAAGCTCGCCGATCGAATGCAGGAGTTTCCCCATGTTTTCACGATTTTCAGGATGATCTTCCAAGATGCTGTAAATATTGTCTATATCACTGCAAACTATAA
>VRUF01000023.1:9475-20452 GCA_019456245.1 Planctomycetota bacterium
GCATCTCATTAAATGCTTCAGGCGGTAATTTTGGTTTTTTGTCAAGGATGGGATAAAGGGATTCCAGTTGATCCTGGGGAATGCCTACAGCGATGAGAAACTCAGCCAGTAATCTTCTGCTTGATATTTTAGCCTTAATGTCTTTTGGAGTTAGGCCAAGGTTTCGCAAATAATCTATTGTGCAATATATTACGTCGGCGTCTGCGATTACGTCGTCTACTCCTATGATGTCTATGTTCCACTGGAAGAACTCACGGAGACGACCCTTTTGGGGGCGTTCGGCACGGCAAAGACGGGGAACGGAAAACCACTTGATCGGACGTGGTAAGGCGTTTATCTGCTGATTAACCATTCGGGCAAGGGTAGGTGTGATCTCCGGTCTTATGGCAAGATGGCGGTCGCCGCGGTCATGGAAATTGAAAAGCTGCTCGACGATTTCGTCGCCGCTTTTGACCTGGTACATCTTTAGATACTCGAAGATAGGGCCGTCATACTCTTCGAACCCATTGCGCAAAGATGCCTCTTTCCATCCGTCGACGATAAAATTACGAACCGCCATCAAAGCAGGATAAAAATCACGAGTTCCTTTTACACCTTGTATCTTCATGGAAATTCCAATTCAGTTAGCCATTAGCCGTTAGCTGGCAGCTATTTTTTCTTCTTCTTCTTTTTTTTCTTTTTCTTAACTTCGAGCTTTTTGAAAACGTTTTGCCCAAACTTGATTTTCATATACTCTTCCATCTGCTGGGGGGTCTTAAAATGCAACTCATAGTCATACCCTTCATCCCCTTCGCTGGTCAGATCGCAGGTATCTTCGGTATAACCCCGGCATATCTTGGGCCGAAGATCGTAATTCATGCACTTGTAATCTTCTTCAGAGATCTGGGTACACTTATTACGAACATTAAGATACCAGTCTCCCTCATCGACAAAAACATCTACATCCTCATGATAAAGGTACCATCGAATATCGTCATAATCGTCCCAATCTTCGGGCGTCTCGATCGGCAGGGCAAAATACCTGCAGCAAAGACCGGTACACTTTTGACACAAAATCTTCTTATAACCTTTAATCTTACCCTTTTTACCCACGTCAATTGTTCCCTTCTTTACACAAATTTATACTATCGTAATACTTTGGCCATTAGCCGTTTGCTAAATACTCCCGATGAGTCGGGATTTCGCTACGAACAACTGTCCACAATTATAGAAACATTTGCCAACAAGTCAACAGCCCCTTTTCTGGTGATGAGCATTCAAAAGAGAGCCAGTTAGTAACTTTCAGCGGTAAAAGGTTGACAAACAGTAACGGTGGATGATATATTGCCGACTCTTTACTTGAGCGCCTGTAGCTCAATTGGATAGAGTTCCGGTCTTCGAAACCGAAGGTTACACGTTCGAGTCGTGTCAGGCGCGTTTTTTTAATCCGTTTTTTGATTAATACCCTTGCAAATTCCCTCGAAAGTAGCTATTTTATGCAAAACCTAGACCGAGCGAAGTCTCTGGTGCAGGTAACGGGCGATTAGCTCAGCTGGCAGAGCAGCTGACTCTTAATCAGCGGGTCGTGGGTTCGAATCCCCCATCGCCCATCTATATAACCTCTTATTTCATAAGGGGTTATATTTTTGCGCAGAAATGCCTTCCGACAAAAATATACACCCTAATAAGACTACAATAAGTGTAGCTTCGGCCAAACTTCGATTATTTGCTTTAACTCCGGCCATTATTGCAGTAAAATGTTCAAGCTGGTGGACACGATAGGTTTCTTGTTTACTGTAAATCCTTTATTGGCAAGAGGATATGTTTTTCCTTAAGGAGTTCCAGTCCCCTTGTGAGTACTTTAAGGCTCCGATCTTAGTAGTGCGGGCCTTAGTCTGTGATGGTTTATTGGCTCTTTAAATTTGGTAAGAGAGACGTGGATAACGAAGGAATGAACGAGTTTTTCCCAATCGCTCAAAACGACGAACACTTTATTTTGAAAGCGATGGAAGAAGCGGAAATCGCCGAGGAAAACGGCGATGTTCCGATCGGTGCGATAATCACGTATGAAAACTCGATTATCGCCAGAGCTCATAACCAGCGTGAGCAATTGAACGATCCGACGGCCCATGCTGAAATAATCGCGCTGACCCAGGCGGCAGCATATCTTGGGACATGGCGATTGCATGGGTGCAGTATTTACGTTACGCTGGAACCGTGCCCGATGTGTGCAGGAGCCTTGGTGCTGGCGAGGATCGACAGGCTTGTGTACGGATGTAATGACCCGAAAACAGGATCATGCGGCAGTTTGTATAATATAGTTGAAGATGACAGGTTAAACCACATGGTACCGACAAGATCCGGAGTCATGGCAGAAGAGTGCAGCAGTCAACTGTCCGCATTCTTCCAAAAAAAAAGAGCAAACAGCAACTGACAACTTAACGAACATGGAGAGGTGTCCGAGTGGCTTAAGGAGCCGGTTTCGAAAACCGGTGTACCCTTTTGGGGTACCGCGGGTTCGAATCCCGCCCTCTCCGTTTTATTTTGTGTCAATAAGTAACATATATTGCCAAATGCCGCTAAATCCTCCTCTTACAAAGTTTTAGAAACCGTTGTATCCTTTTGAACATTTGAAATAAAAATAACCCTCGATCTGTATATCATATGACGCACAGATCGAGGGTGTTAGTCATCTTACTCATCAAACCGTATAACTTTTACTTTTGCCAGTACTCGGCTATTTCACTTATATCAAGCATGTCTACAAAGCCGCTGCCGTCAAGATTGCCCGTGCTAAGGTCGCCTGCCATCAGCCAGTTTTCACAGAGTATTCTCAGGTCTAATACATCAACGTTTCCGTTTCCGTCAATATCAGCATCAAGTTGGGCAATGATATCTTCAGTAATATCTGTGGTTACATCCACATAAGCCGGATCATCCGGAATGAATGTATAGTCTTCTCTGGCTGTAGTGACATTGTCGGACCATCCATAAGATACCCATACTTCATAGTAGCCGTCGACGTCTGTCGTATCAGTTCCGCCGCCATTTTCTGCGATTACCAACACTCCTTCAACCGGTACATCGAGTATATTCTCGATATACCCGGAGATGCTGAATGTCAGCATCGTGCCTGCATAGTCCTGATTCGCGCTATCAGCCTTAACATTGCTGTAGCTCGTATTTGGATCAACAAATGCATAAGCATTATGCGTCGGAGTCACCTTGCCTGACCAATCGTAATCGACCAAAACTTCATAGTAACCGCCAGCATCGGTAACATCACTGCCTTCGTTAGGATCGTATTTTTTGGTGTAGTAGCCGCCGCCGTTTTCAGGTGTTACGGTCACACCTTCGATCGGTGTTACGTCATCATCTTCCAGAATTGTTCCGGAAATAATGAACGCTTGACGATAACCGGTAAGGTCGAGCACCGTGTCGCTGGTAACATTTGTAAGTGTCCGGTCAGTTTCGTTCGGATCAAACATATAACCGACGGCATTCGGTTCGACTATTCCGGACCATCCGTAAGCAACCGTTAATTCATAGTAGCCGTTCGGGTCGGTAACATCGTTAACATCGGGAATTGTCGGGTCATCCGTTTCTATCAAGATGCCTGCGATTGCCGTTGTATCATCCTGCTCAAGTAAGTGACCGGAAATAACATGCGTGTCTATCGTGAAGGTAGCGGTAACATCCTTGCCACCATCCATAACCAGAGTCCAGTTTCCGCCACCAGCGTCAACCAGTTCACCTGAATCGGCCCCGCTCCAGCCGGAGAAGATCCAGCCGACATTGGCCACAGGTGTCAGCGTAGCGGTCTGATCGTAGGTGTATGGGTTGCCGGGTGCGTTGGTGACAGAACAACCGGTGCCCACAACTGTTACAGTGGCATCGTAGTTATCCTGCGTAAACGTTACCGTTACTCCCGTGGGAGCAGACATAGTGAAGTTATTAGGAACAATCGACACCAAGCTTGATCCAGCATCAGGGGTACCAACAACAATTACAGTAGTACCCTGATTAACTTGCTGAGCACCAGCAGAATAAGGAGCTTCAATTACACCTGTACCTGTACCAGCCAAAGTGATAGTCAATGTGTGTTCAATCGGCACGAACGTCATCGTTACTCCCTGGGCTCCAGTCATAGTGAAGTTATTAGGAGTAATCGAGTCAAGTTGCCAATCCGCATCAGGGGTACCGGCAATAGTTACAGAAGTACCCTGATTAACTTGCTGAGCACCAGCAGCATAAGGGCCATCCACTGAACCGTTACCAACCACAGTGATAGTCAATGTGTGTTCAATCGGCACGAAGTTGGCTTGTACGGCGTAGTCGGCATCCATTGTGATCGTGGTACTGGCCGAGCCTGGACTTGCTACCTTGCCGGCCGTTACGCCGCTACCAGTCCAACTGACAAAGTGGTAATTCGGATCAGGAACTGCCGCAATACTTGCAACGGTACCAGAGTTATAATCATACGGTCCTGGTTCGCCAGGCGTTGTTACCGAACCGCCTACAGACGATGAGGTTGTCAGGGTGTGCTGTTCTACTTCACTACCAATTGTTAAATTAATCGCAGGGTCATAGTAATCAGAGTAGGTATTGGTTCCAGCTAAGTCAATTGCTCTGCATTTCAGGTCAACGCCTGTTTGGTTCGGTATTCCAGAGAGATCCCATAAGTAACTGCTTCCATCCGTATGAGTTCCTATCTCACTCCAACTCTTTCCATTGACCGTAACCTGAACATTAATATAGTTTATTTCATCAATTGTTGTTTCATCAGAATAATCCATATTGACTCCTCTAATCCTTATGTCCTGATTTGAGGAGTTCTGCCATGCTGTTAAGATAGCCGCGTTGGTTGTCGATAAAGTAAAAGTATGATTAGTTCCATCTAATCCAGTACCGGTGTAAGTTCCGGGAAGATCGAAAGTTCCTATAGAAACCCAACTGCTGCCATTATATATTTCCAGTTCAAGATCCGGATCATTGTTAGCTTTTAGTACGGAGCTTTCCGGGTTGTATGAATCTACCTCTATTTGAACTTCGATTTCAGTGACAGCAGGAGAATCCGAGTAAACATTTGCATATTCTGTCCAAGCTGTATTTGCTTCCAGATCGGAAGTAAGCACAAGTTGAGCACTTACTGTTATATCATCGACCCATGCATCCTCATTGGCGCGATTTATGTCAGCTCTAAACCTCCATTTAAATGCGTTATAACCGGTGGTGTCAGGTATATCGAGTGTGATTTCATGGTATGTATTATCATCTTCAGCGGCACCAACCAAAGCCAGAGGACCAGAGTATCCTGTGCTAAGATTCCAATTGCTTCCTGTGCTTGCATAGTCTAAAGCTACATACTCACCATTTTCTAAGGATCCATCAGACTTCATCCATACCGATATTGAACAGCTTTCATAAGACGTAAGGTCATGTGTAGAGTTATACGTATAAGTGGAATCAACATCTGCGTCGTCAACATGCGGCCCATGGCTGCCGGTTCTTGGAGAATCTTCTCCCCAATCCCAGTCACTGTAACCATCGTCTACATATCCTTCAGTTGCATCGTTTTCACTCTCAAAACTAGTTTGATGAAGAATAACAGTACTTGTCCCTCCTTGTGCTGCCATCTGCACTGTTCCACTCTCGAGATCACCGGTAACTGCCGACCCTGCCATGAAAGCTTCGATGGAATATGTGATAATGTCTTCATTGGCATCTGTTGAACCGGAACATTCTATTTCTACATCTCCGACAAACGTATCATTACAATCTCCTCCATCAAAAGTCATTGATGTTGGCGTTGTTGGCGGTGCCGTTGCGGCATCGATAGTGTATGTATAATCAGACGACCCGTCGGAGGTAGCGATGTAATCCACAGTTGCTTGCGATGGTGAAACCGTAACGCGAATGTGGCCCGTCTCCCGGGCGGCATCAGCCCAGATCGTATACCCATCACCCGTTAGATAATCTCCTTGTGATGCCGAAGCAACAAAACTGGCTGAGGGAAGCTCCTGATAGACGACGCCATCTAGCTTTTCATAGGCAAACCAGTGGTCATGGCCATGGAAGAAAGCACTAACGTCGTTAGCTACCATCATCTGGTGGATCGGTTGACTCCCCCATCCATCTATTGCAGGTCGTTTAGTATCCCACTCCCAAGTGGTGCCGTCTTCACCATATCCACCCCACTCGGTGAAGTGTGCTGCATTGGCGCCACCTCGGGAGTAATCTTCACTACCCCCAGTCATCTGATGGGAAAAGACGAACTTGAATTTGGCGTTACTGTTCTCAATGGTCTGCTTGAGCCAGTTGTATTGTTCCAGTCCTAAGGTCCAGTCCCATCGGTCACCGGATCCGGTCGTATCCGTTTCACCACCTCCTTGATTCGTTGTGTACGGCATTGTGGTCGTGAACCAGTAAGGATCAAGCACGACGAATAGCGCATCACCCCACGTCCAGGCATAATAATTTTCACGAAGTTGGTCGCCGTCAAGGTGGGGATAAGTGTCTGTATCGCCAGTGTAAAAGTCATCTGGAATAGGATTTAGGTAGTATTTCTTCAGGGCGTTTGTGCTCATAACTGGCAGGCTGTCCGCAAGAGGCTCTAACAGGTGCCAGCCTTCTACTTGCGCGTGGTTTCCTAGTAGCTGGAAGAGTGGAGCCGAACGACTGGTAATATCATAAAAGCCACGCTGTTTTTCATATACGGCCTCGGCTTCCGCTACATCACCTGGGTTTAGCCCACGTATCGCATATGCATCACCAAGATCGATATGAAAGTCAGGATTGTCCGCGGCAACATTATTCAATGTGTCTGTCCATGTGGCTTCATCGCCAATTATGATGTCAATATGTGAATCGCTTGTTAGCGAGAACGTAAAGGTGCTGCCCTGCGCCCTCTGGGTATAAAATGAATACTCAGCTGTTGGGATCCAACTTTGACCTGTCTCTCGGAATTGCATTCGATAGTAGTACAGTGTGTTGGCAGAAAGACTGTCGATCACTACTTCGAAAGGGGCTCTCCGGCTGTGGCTGGGATGACGCTTGTATTGCTATCATAAACGCCTGAGGTAGTACCATATTCAAAGTAGGCATCACCACTCAGATCCGGGATAACATTTACAGTAATAGAGTCGTCAGTAGGCCGACCCAACAATATGTCATCTGCAGCCGCCGAGCAAGTTATCAAGAAGATTATTGTTGCGATCAACAAAATGGTTTTATTTGAGCTTTTCATCACGTTTTCTCCTAAATATTTCGAAAATATTGCTTAAAGTATTTTATCTCGTTCGGTATCACCAAACGCGCACAATCCCAGCCGAACGTCCTTGTTGGGAATATAATCAGACCTGTTTGCGAATAATCAGCCTGATTCTTTCATCCGTGAATGCGAAATAAATACACTAAAAACCAAAGACCGACAATCCGGCCAAGGTTTATATTCTCTCTATTCAGTTGATGAAAAGTGCTCGAAATAGGACTCCACAGTTCCGGCCTTTGTTGTTAAGCTAGACCAAAACCGTACTTTTTCCACTACTAAGCGTAAAAGCCTGTATAAACACCCCAAAACTTTATCACCGCTTCTCCATAAAACATAAGTAATTAGACTACCAAATTCGACTTCAAAAGTCAAGTATATTTCCCACTTCTTTATAGGATTTTCCGTAAAACAAGTAACATTAACACTCTTCATTGCCCGCAACATCTAAAGAGCCGAGCAAAACCGCGGCAGGTTACCTCATGTATAATATGGGTGAATGACTGAAAGGAGTTTTATGGCAGCTAAAAAAATACTTATTGTTGAGGACGAAGAAGATGTAGTGGATAGGGATCCGTTATCAAGTTCGGAATGACAAGGTTGAGATTTTGGAGTTAGGCGTGCCTGTCAAAGAAATCTAATACTAAACGAAAAAAATGCACTGCTTCGTTGGCAACCCGAGCGATACATGCCGGCGAACCACGAAGAAAATATGCCGATTCTCTCACAACACCGATTATTCAGACTTCGACATTTACATTCAAAGACAGCAAGGACATCGAAAATTACACAAAGAAAAACCACGATCACTACGAGTACGGAAGATATGAAAACCCGACCGTCGATGTCGCCGAAAAACGGTTGGCTAACCTGGAAAACGCCGGAGGCGGCGTGGTGTCTTTTGACATCAAAGGAAACATCACCAGTGCAAAAAAGTTCATGGATGCTCTACAGTTGTGCTATATCGGTCCAAGCCTTGGTGGCGTTGAAACACTAATAACTCACCCCGCACTGGTAAGCTACTACGACTACACAAAAAAAGATCGCTACCAGATAGGCATTACCGATACGCTTTTCAGACTGGCGGTAGGTATAGAAGATGCGGAGGACATTATAAAAGACCTGGAAAGAGGCCTGAAAGCAATAGAGAAAAAGAAATAACCGTTAATCAACCGGCCGCATCGCCACCCCTCGGCTCGCAAGATAATCCTTCACATCCTTAACCGTATATTCGTTGTAATGGAATATCGAAGCCGCCAGCACCGCGCTTGCGTTACCGTCGGCAAGCACATCATAACAGCTCTCAAGACTCCCCGCACCGCCGGAGGCGATAACAGGAATATCAACTGCGCCCGCAACTGCCCGCGTAAGTTCGATATCGAATCCCGCCTTCGTACCGTCGGCATCCATGCTCGTAAGCAATATCTCGCCCGCACCAAGATCTTCCGCACGCCTGGCCCAATCCACAGCATCGATATCCGTAGGCTCCGACCCGGCTTTAACCGTAACGTGCCACTTGTTTTTCACACCCTTAGTGCGTCTCGCGTCGATTGCAAGCACAACGCACTGATTACCGAATCGCTTTGCAGATTCGGCAAGTATTTGCGGATTCATAACCGCTGCCGTATTGATAGAACACTTATCCGCACCGCTTCGAAGAAGTTCGCCGATCTGGTCAGGTTCGGTAATACCGCCGCCAACCGTAAAAGGGATAAAAACATTCGCCGCGACTTTTTCAACCAGTTCGATGATCGTCTTGTTAGAACGAATAGTCGCGGTAATATCCAGGAAAACAAGCTCATCGGCACCTTCATTGCTATAGCGTGCGCCAAGCTCGACAGGATCGCCGGCGTCGCGCAGGTTCAAAAAATTAATACCTTTAACAACGCGGTTGTCTTTAACATCTAAACAAGGAATTATACGTTTAGTCAGCATTTTACTCCCTTGCAAAATTTTTCAAAATTCCGCAGAACCTCCAAACCGTCCGCACCCGATTTCTCCGGGTGAAACTGGCATCCGAAAATATTCCCCTTCTGCACCGAAGCAGCGATATCCATATCATAATCAGTATATGCAACCACCGCGTCTGGGTCGGTTATGTCTGCGTAATAAGAGTGAGCAAAAGCAAAGTGCCTCCCTTCGCCCATCCCGGAAAACAATTCCATCTTCTCGCCGAACTTAACATAGTTCCATCCCATGTGCGGAATAATTCGCCCGACAGGTATCGGGATCACCTTACCCTCGACAAGTCCAAGGCATTTATGCACGCCGTATTCGTGGCTCTCATCGAAAAGGATCTGATACCCCACGCATACCCCAAGCAAAGGCTTGCCGCCCTTTGCGATATCGCAAATAACATCTGCCAGCGGACCAAGTTTTTCCATAGCATACCCGCTGGCCCCGACTCCGGGCAGAAGAATACCGTCCGCAGCCTCGATATCAACCGGATCGCAGCTTACCTTCGTCTCACAGCCGATATACCTCACGGCATTTGTGACACTTTTAACGTTTCCAACGCCATAATCGATTATTACTATCATATTGTACGGTCCGCAATGATTCCAAGGGTTTTAAGCTGCTCAATTCGGCCGACAAGTCAAGCCGACACCACGATTTTACGGATTAATTCAATTGAAAGCAAGGATTTTATATTATCCGGAAGACGGGCAAAAAAATACCCTGCCGCAGCAAACTTACCGCGGCAGGGTTACAGTAAAATGAAGTCTATCTTAAAGAGTCAATCTAATTTAATTTTACATTTCAGCCTTTGGCTGACTAATGTCTCAAATACGCTACCTAATCAGGTTCGTCAGCTCTTTTAGCATCTCGTTGGCAACACGGATCGTTCGTGCATTAGCCTGATAGCCGTTTTGAGCTTCGATCATCTGAACGAACATCTCCGCAACTTCAGCATTGGATTTCTCAAGTGCACCGCTGTGGATAGTACCGGCCGAACCGATCATTGCCTCTGTCGCAACCGAATTACCAGAGTTGACCGATGTCGTAAAATAACCGTTACCTTTGGTTTCCAAACCCGCCGGGTTTTTGAATGTCGCTATCTGAAGGGTCGCAAGATTTTTCTTAACGCCGTTGGAGAAAGAACCGATGACTTTACCTGTGTTACTGACAGAAACGCTGCTAAGGCTGCCGGAAGCATAACCGTCCTGCTCATTCAGCACCGCCGTAGAGGGGTTCGCAAATTGTGTCAGACCGTTCAACTGGCCTATGGTACCCAGGTTTACACTCATGGTTTGCGGATTAAGAACGTCATGGCCAAAGGTTACCACAAACTGAGCTAATTCGGATGATGAAACTAATCCCGTATATGAACCGTCAGTTCCGCTGAATTGGATCCCGCTGATCCGCCGGTTATCATAAGTAAGTTCTTCGACCGTTCCGTTTATTGCCGTCAGAACCATATCCCAGGTGTTGGGAGTGCCGGTTCGTACAAGCGCTGCCGAAAGAACGTGGGCACCGCCCTGCGTGTCATAAACTATAATATTGGTATTTTTCACTTCAGTACCACCGACACTGGTTATCTCGAAATAACCCGGCATTGTAAGGGTTTCGGTACCACCCGCCGTATATTCCATATTAAGATCTGCCTGACTGTAACCCGCCGTGCTGTCGGTTATTACTATTCTCCCGTTACTCAAAGTAGCAGTTGCATCCGTATCAAGAATACCGCGAACTGCATCACGCCCTTTTATCGTCTCGGTAACCGAGCCAAC
>VRUF01000232.1 GCA_019456245.1 Planctomycetota bacterium
AATACGCCGAAAGGTAGCTGACGAACGGATGGTAACGCTGATTGCAAGAGCGTTGAAAGCCGGAGTGGTTGTGGACGGAATATTCGAGAAGACGACCAAAGGATGCCCGCAAGGCTCTCCACTCTCACCCATGCTATCAAACATCGTGCTGAACGAAATGGATCAGGAGCTGGAACGACGAGGCTTGACGTACTGCCGGTGGGCAGACGATAGCGTCATTCTCCTAGAATCCGAACGAGCGGCACACCGAGTATCAGAGGGAATGATCAAATATCTGGAAGGGGCACTGAACCTCCCGGTGAACAGAGAGAAAAGCGAAGTGGCAAAGTTCAAGGACATTACGTACCTTAGCGTACGGATAGTGGGCAAGAAAATCCACATCAGCAAGAAAGCGATTGAAAAGTTCAAAAGGAGAGTCCGAAAACTCACCCGCAGAAATAATCCGTTATCACCTAAATTCTACACATTCTTGTAACTATGTCGTCAGGCATCCAAGGAAATATCAAAGGCTTCCAAGATCGTTCGTTGCTTTTTTGTCATTTCGGTAAGGACGGTTTTCTTCTCCCCGATGGTAATCCGGCGGAGTTTGCGAAGCTCATAAAACATTTCCTGCACCGAATAGCGCTTCTGTAATTTTGTTTCTTTCAACGCGTGCTGGACCATTGTGTGTAGTATGAGGGAGAGGAAATCGACGAACAGCTTCCCCTTGAGTGCCTCTTGACTGTGAATCCGTAGCCGGTTTTTTTCCAGGTCATTCTTGAGCGAATCGAAATATTTTTCTACGCAGTCTTTGCGACGATAAAAGTCAAGCGCTTCGTCGGCAGGCATTTCAACATTCGTAATGAGGATGAGAATACCGAGTTTCGAGAGCCTTGCGCCAATCGCATCTTCTTTTCTCTGGAGGGCATATCCGGTGCCAGACTTCACAACTGTCAAGTACTGCTTCCATCCAGGAAGCTCATCTTCCAATGCACTCACAAGTTTTTGCTTGCTGCGAAAAGATTTCTCAGCGCACAGGATCTCGACATCGAGCAGTTTCCTCAAAAATGTTTCGCGCCCGGTACTCCTGCGACTTTCATCCAAGAACAGATGAGCGGTATACTCTTGCTTTGCGATAAAGACACGATCGGTCACGCTAAACAACACCTGTTTGTTGAATCGCATGGCGTTTTTCGGATCCGACAATGTAAACTCATATTGCTCAATAAGTTCCTTGGCAATATTATTACTTACAGGTAAAGGAATTATGAATCCAACTTGGCTCCCCATATTAGCGATATTGGCCACACTGTAGAACCCCCGGTCCATGACGAATAATGTTGTCGCCACTTCGAAAACTTCCAACTGGACAAGGATATTCTTCAACGTTTTTACATCAGGTACGCTTCCGGGATACACCGAATAAAACAACGGACGGTCACTTGGCTCTCCATAGACAACCCCAAGATTGATTTGCGGAAGCCGTTCGCGGTCTCTATTGTATCCCCATTCGACAAAATCAATGTTTTTAGCATACGAAGAAATGCTGGTAATATCGAACACCATAAATCGATCGGTAGGTGTTTTCTGAGTCCATTCCTTGAGAAACATATGCACGGCTTGTTCATCTTCTCCGATCCCCTTCAATAACCTGCTGATCGCAGTGGAGTGCAGCCTCACATCCTTTGTATGATAGATTCCCTCAAGCCAGCTCTCACACAAGTACAACGCTTTGTGCTCAGCGGTTTGAAAACAAGCAAGGAAGAGCAGTTCCTGAAATACATCAGGAAAATGATCCTGTAGCAGGGCATCCAACCCGGATCGGTGTATCAGCGTATCTAAAAGGAAAATCGTGCCGAACTCTTTGCTGGTATATGCCCGAGGTGCCTTATTGACCGTGCCGGTAACAGGATCCTTCTTGCCAAGATAAATACGTTTTTGTCGGGACTGTTTTTTCTCCTTATCCCAGTGACTCTCTATCCTGTAGACGTAAACATGTTTTCCGACTGCCTGTTCGTAGTTATATGCCACGTTATAATTATACGTGTTTTCATTAAAAAGGTCAAGCCCTACGAAACAACTAAAGCGTTCTACCACAACAAAATACGCTCAGTTTTCGGTTCATCGTTACAAGAACGTGTAGAATTTAGGATTTGAGCCCGGCATCTATGAAGTCCCTGCGTGCATGCGCCCAGCAGAAAGCAAGAATGATAGCCTTATGCTTTTTTGCATATGATTTGTAAGCTGAGTAGCGGTCGACCAGCAAGATGCCGCCCACCACGTCGCCAAGATGGTCTTCGATTACTTGCGTTGAACGCGTGGGATCAATCACATGCACAATGCTTTCATCTGAGATGAATACCCACAGATACCACTTGAAGTTTGATTTCGTCTTCGTGGTCTCAAATACACTCCATCGAGTCTCATCGGCCTGCCACCACTTTGCCTGAACACTGCGTTCTTCCAGTGCGGTGTACACCGGGTCGAACAACGGCGCCAAACGTTTCAATCCGTCCCCAACGCTGCCCGGCGGTATACCCAAGCCATGCAGTGCAAGGTTTGCCAGAATGCGAGCAACCGGAATCTGAAACTTGTACTTGCGTATAAGAATGTGGATCCATACTGAGCTGCCATAGCGAGAGCGAGGGATCAACTGCGCAGGCCCCGGCGCGGTAATAATCCCTGGTGTCCCCGGGCACTTGCAGCCGCGTGTATATTTCTTTCGCCGGATCTTTCTGGTGTAACCGCGGACTTCCTGGGTTTCTATTACTTCTGAGTCCTCGGTGTCGTGCATGTCGCCAAACGGCAGGCCGCAGGTTGAGCAATATTTCTCCGATTCCCTCAGATCATAGCTTTCTTCTTTCTGAGGCAAATGTCCTTGGTCTCTTCGAGCGCTACCCGGATGACCGGGTTGCTGACCACGGTTGCGCTTTGGAGAGTCTGAAGTCTTGTTATCTGATTTCTGTTTTTTTTTCGACTTCTCGGTCTTCTTCTTATACAGTTGCCTGGCCAGATATTTGATGCGTGCGTTTTTGTCCTGCAGCTGTTTCTTTAGCGCTTCTTCTCGCTCCAGCGCTCGCTGATGGCAGCTTTTCCAGTACCCGATATCTGCCTTGAGTGCGTTGTTCTCTCGCTGGAGCCTGATATTCTCCTCTTCGAGTACTGAGGCATTGTTATATTCGACTTGATCCGCCGCCATGATTGAACCATATCAGATAGTCTCAATCATGTCCCGTAGTTTCAGGGAAAAACGAATGTTTACGAAAAAAAACCCCTAAGTGCTTTACTGGTAGTGAATTAAACAAACCGACAAAACACCTAGGAGGCATAGAAAGTGATACAAGAACTACTGTACCACGAAGAGGAAAACAAGAAAAGATCTTTTTCAAATCCGCCCCTGGCGCTACGGGAGAATAAGCGCTCACCACTCCTCAGTTATGCCGGGATAGCACCGGTGCGAGATCTCATATCGAAATTGAGTGTGGCTTCAACGATAGATGAGGATGTTTCGGTATTACAGCGTCACAAGCCGTACTATGAGTCCGACCATGTTTTAAATTTCGTCTATAACTTTCTTACCGGTGGGGAGACCATCAACGACATAGAGCGGCTACAGGAATCTGAAGGACTATTGAGGTTGCTGGGAACCAAGAGTATTCCCGACCCCACCACTGCTGGAGATTTTCTTGTTCGTTTCCAGCAAAAAGATATTCTTGATTTTCAAGGTTCGCTCGACAAGATGCAGGATGCCGCGTTTTCTCTCCTGGATAGCAAACGCAAGGAGTGGGCCACCATAGAGCAAGATTCCTCCATTCATCAAATATACGGGGAGAAAAAAGAAGGTGGCGACTATGCTTACGAGAATACCTACAGTTATATCGCTCAGTATGTGACGCTTGCCGAAACAGGGGATGTCCTTCATCAGGACCTACGGGAAGGCAGTTGCTACGCCACGCAAGGACTTTCAAAGATTCTGCCCGGGATAATGGACCGAGTGAGCAAGCATTTCAAACACCTTCGCTACCGCGCCGACAGCGCTTCTTACGACAAAGACATAGTGGAACCTTTAGAACAGCGGGGCGTGGAGTTTTACATCAGTGCCAAGCAAACGCAGAGGTTGATGAGAGAAGTACAAAGCATCGACGAGCGAGAATGGAAATGCTTTCGCAGTATGAAGTTAACGCCGGCGACCAACAAAGAACCGGTGAAGAAACGCAAAAAGCGAAAGAACCACAAACGAGCAGTGAAGAATCGACGAAAACCCCATCGGCAAAGACGAGGGAAAACCCAGATCACCTCTTTTGAGTATCAACCCATCGGATGGGATAAACCCTACCGGTTTGTAGCGAAACGTACCGAGGTGGTCGACGAGCATGGCCAGCTGTACCTTGAGGAAGGCCTGTGCAAATACATCTATCACATTATAGTAACGAACAACACCCAGGCGAGCAACACGCGAGCGATGCACATTGCCCAGGGAAGAAGCAACCAGGAAAACCTGAT
>VRUF01000233.1 GCA_019456245.1 Planctomycetota bacterium
GTAGAACAAACTCTCCTCGTTCAGTAGCCTCACGATAATAGGTGCTATAAGCTTCACTAGCTAAACACTGTTGAGCTAGAACAAAGTGAAAATCAGTTGCTAGCTCACTATCATGAAGGCTGCTATCAGGACGAATTATACCTACTCTCATGCAAACACCTCTGCTCCTAGATAATCATCTTCACCTACATAGACCCACCAGGCGTGAGAGAGTCGAAGTAGTCGCTCAGCGATACCCTCACAGCTAAGCCCTCCAAAGCTAAGAACTCCTTCCTGCATAGTTCCTATAGTCTTAGCTAACAGCTCCAACTGCTCTCGAAGCTCCCAAAGTTCCATCTCTCTTCGAGCCTCTCCACCTTCACCTGACGTAGGCATACGAACACGAAAGCGAAACATATGTCTATGTACAAAACCAAAGGTAAAATACTTAGGTGGAGGACTAGGCCAGTAGTGAGTAGCATCAATAGTGAAGCTAACAAGCAGATTAGTTCTCATAGTCGACTACTCCTTAGGAGACTCAATACTTCAGCTCTTGCAGCAGGATCGTCCCTAAAGATCCCACTAAGACTACTGGTAGTCGTCTTCGAGTTAGGATCCATCACACCTCTTACGATCATGCAGGTATGAGCTGCCTCCAGGATCACCATAGTACCAAGAGGCTTCAAAGCAGCATCAAGTGCATCACGAATCTTAATTCCGAGCCTCTCCTGAATAGTAAAGCCTCTTCCAGCTGCTTTAACTAGTCGAGCAAACTTCGAGAGGCCAAGAACCTTACCTTGAGGTATGTAGGCTATATGAACTATACCCGTATAGGGTAGCATATGATGCTCACACATAGATGCAAGAGTAATATCTCTTACTAGAACAAGACTCCCTGAAGAAGCTTCTTCGGTAAAGACCGTACTAAGTTCATCTTTCAGAGGATCTCCTAGAACGCTGAACTCGTCGATGTACATATCAGCTACACGCTTAGGAGTATTTTCGAGCCCGTCTCTTAGCTCTTCATCCATAGCCTCAAGAATAGTTGCAACTGCCTGCTCTATGACAGATTTACGCGCCTTGATATCGCGCTTTATAGCAGCACGAGTCGCCTTAGCCCCATTAAGACCCATCGTGCGTCTTGCTATTGATACTTCTTCTCTCGATCTAACCACGTTTATCACTCCTATAGCAGCTAAATTTCCTACATCTGTGTCTACTACGTAGAACAGTAACGATATCTATACTGCAGATAACACACTGTTCATAGTGGATAGACTTTCCTAGATACATAAAACTGAGCTCAGTCTGCTGACCTATACCCTTACCTACAGCCAGAAGTCCTGTATACATCAGATGGTTCTGAATAAACCATAAGATAGCATCAAACATGATAAGGAAGTTCTTCTTGGCCATCTAGTGGCCTCTCCTATCTCCAAAGGCTAGCACTTGAAGACGTGTTGTCAAATTCCATCCACGCAGCACTACCTCATCAGCAACTAATTCAGTAGTACGCGCAATAGTAGCTGGAGACCGTCCTTCAGGCATGATCCAGATCTTCTCACGATCAATTAAGCACTCGCGAACAATAGAATCAATCTCAGAGAAGTCTTCTATACCACCTACTACAAACTTGAAGCTGCACTCAGTAAGAGTATTAAAGCGCTTTAAGACTTCAGGCTTATATCTAAGACTAAGCTCATTTCCTGAGTGATCTAGCTTAGGAGAAACATTGAAGTGTAGAGTCTTACTAAGAAGGTCCGGATGTGGAGATATAGTACCAGCAGTCTCTATTTCAAGCTGCCAATTCCACTCTTGAGCTATCTTAGGAAGAAAGCGTGCTAGCTTTGCTTGCTGAATCATAGGCTCTCCGCCGGTAACAACTAGACGGCGAGCCCCACTTCCATTACAAGCCCACAACTGCTGATAGACATCATCGAAAGTTAGTCGATGAAGTTCCTCTTTAGGATTATAAGACTTCCAATCCCAAGTGTACTTAGTATCACACCAAGTACAAGCAAGGTTGCAAATTCCTAGACGTAAAAAGATAGCCGGACGACCTAAGGTAGATCCTTCTCCTTGAAATGTAGGACCAAAAATCTCGGAGACTACAAGGTCTCTATTCATGATACCCTCGTTGAGGACGTACTATATCTTCTAAGTATCCACATTGCACACACTGTAGAAAGTAGCCGAAATGATCTCGATTACGAACTATGTCGCCTCTACATCTAGGACAGCACTTAAATAGCACTGACCTATCAGTGATAGGCAGTATTGCTAGACTAGTCTGGTTCATACGTCGCCCAACCACTGTCGGTTTCTTGAACTCGAACCTTCGACACAGTCAATTCCTCACGACTACTAAGCCCTCCACGAAAAAAGTCAGCTACATTTTTAGCTATAAGTTCAGCAGTCGAATAATCGAGAATATCGTTAAGAAACTTGTGATCAACTACGTCACAGTACCCTTTTGCAAGGCCTGAGAGAATTCCTAAGTCTACAACCATTCCGTGTTCTGGCCCTGCTGTATGAAGAGGTCCCTGAACATCAACTTCAACATAGTAGTTATGGCCATGCAAGTTCTTACACTTACCATCATGGTCAGGTAGCTGATGAGCCGCTGAAAAGTCAAACCTTTTAGTAATAGTAAACATTATGAAACCTCTTTCTTATATTAACTTCCAGCACTCGTCTCTAGCAGGACACGTTTGGCAGTGAAAGTCTGTAGGAGTCATATAGGGCCGTTCAGGAGGGTTCTCTCTATCAGATAGATCTACAGCTCTCTTGTCTAAGTTGCCTATTGCTACCTCAACCCAATCAGGATTCCAAGGAATGTACTCATCATGAATGTCGCCATTATCACGACACCTGACAAACAAGTACGCTCCTTCAGGAGATACATCAGGCATGCCTTCAGCAACAAGTATAAGTGTAGACATAATCTGATCATAATAGTTAGGATAGGCTTTAGCTAGACCCATTTGACGCATGCGAAGAAAGCCTCCCTCGTTGATGGACTTTATTTCCGTCATGTACCATATGTCGTCTACATCAACTAGAACGTCAGGACGTCCATATACAGAGTATTTACCTAAAGGACCTTTCATGTTAGAGGAGGGTTCTGAGCTAATACGAGATACCTTAAACTTCTTCTCGATCAGATCTATACAGAACTCTTCTTGTCTACGTCCTTCCTCAAAGAGAAGCTGTAGCTCTGCAGGAAGAGGGAGAAGAGCATCAGCTAGGTAAACCTGATACCAAATGTACCGTCGACAACTTCCTAGATTGCTAGGATTAGGACGCCTATAAGGATACGGATACGTCCCGGCATAATCTTCTTTAATAGCTTGAGAGAGTGATCGCATATTATAGGTGTCCTAATCTCAGCATTCTAACAAGGTTATTGGAGCGTGCGCCTTATTAGCTAGACTACGTTAGATCGCTTAGGCCTCCACTGGCATGGGCAGGAACTGGCTTACCTTTTCCTTTGGCTCACCAGTCTTGCCCAAGGCCTCTGCACTGCTGTCGAGGTAGAGAGCTGCTACGAACTTACGCCCTACGTAGTCCTCCTTCTCGATGCTGATCTCGGCCTCCAGGTCCTCAGGGTCATCGCCTAAGGCTATGAGAGTCCTTTTGAGGTTCCACTTCGCATCCTGTTGCAGGCTAACCTCATAGAAAACCTGCCGGTTATCCGGAATAGGGTTGCCATCCATGTCACTGACTACTGCGCCAATGAACTGAAGCTTCCCAAAGCCGGAACGCTTGGCCGTCTGCTCCTTGATGTCCTTCAACTCGCAGATTACTCTGTCAAGATGCAAGGGAGCAAACGACTTTACCTCGACTCCTGTCAAATCCACTACTATAGGTGCCAAACTCACACTCCTTCGCAGGTCTCCCTGCTACGCTATACTTCTATAGCGCCTACTTAGTTTTGTGCTAAGTCAGACGCACGCTCCCAATTTGATAGCCGCCTCTTTATAGCAGCAAGGTCCTTAACGATAAGATCCTCAGGCTTCGACCCGGCCTCTTTCTCTACCCACGCTCTAACCTCTGCCTCAGTCCAGCCTTTGTTCTTACCTATAGTGAAAAGTGTCTCAAGAGATTGAAGACCCAACTCTTCTTTCGAAGGAGGAACATACTTCTCTATAGGAGTCGTATAAACATCCATTGCCCAACCAAATTGAGACAGACACTTCTTAAGAGCATCAGTAGCAGCACCCTTCTTTGCGCTGCCTCGATCCATACCAGTATTGATAGCGCAGTCTCCCCATTGGGTTCTGGTAGTAGAGTGCCAGGCATCATTACACCAGAAGGAGAAAGTAAGCTTACCTAAGCATTCGACTCCATCAGTTGACGTATCAGTCTGAATAATGTCGAAGTCGGAAGATATACCCATACTTGCTAGAATAGCTAACGTAGACACAGCATAAGCTCCGTCTACGTAAGCTAGCATGCCTTTATTAGGACCCTCTCGATGAGATATTGCTACTTCAGG
>VRUF01000234.1 GCA_019456245.1 Planctomycetota bacterium
TAAAACCCCCGCAGTATACCACCGCTGGTATGTCTTGATAGGCAGATATTTTCTCACTTCTGTATCGACTTCCAGGGCGATCTCAGTTAGGTAGTTTTCGACATCAAATTGCCGGTATCCAAGCTCTCGCATCTGTGCAGCGTAATACCCTTCGTCAATTATGTTACGTTTCAACCATGCTTCGAGGTCTGTCCTGGAAGGCATTTTGAGCTTAAGGGATGGTTTCGATTCCACCTCTCTAATCGCTGAATCGATATATGAGGAAGGTAAATCCCTATATCCCAATTCTTGTCGTAAAGTTTCCTTCGTAATTGCTCCAACCTTATATTGTTCAAAAAGTTCTCCTTTCTCCGCTTGTATAGCAGCAATAGTTTTTTCGTACTCTATCATGGAAGTCCAAAAATCTACGACATCGGGCTCATAACCAAAACCCTCAAGAAAGTTCTTTAATTCAACCTCTGTTATTAAGTCCAGCTTGTAAGCCTTTGAGACGTTCGCTCTGCTAAGACCGGTCGAGGTATCGGCATTATAAGCCTTGGTAAAGGATAGCATAGACTCTGCTTTTTCATCATCAAATCCTAAATCCTGATAGGCAGTGTAGGTAGCATCATCATCAAGTTCTCCCATAGCGTGCATACGCCGGACATCAACACGGGTGAACGGTTTATAGGCTATCTGTACCAGCTTATCACGCCAAAACGGCATAACGTCAAGAGCTTTCAGGAGCATGCTTAATGTTTCTTCGTCCACTACGCCCCGATGTAACATTTCAAATCCCTGTAGAGGTGAGGGTAGTTCCCAGTGGGAAGCCCAATAATTGGTAGCTTGATCTTCTTGAATACCTATTTTTTTAGCTTCCTCAAGAAATTGTTTGGGCAGGTCTTCTTTCTGTCCAAACTTTTCTACTGTTGCCGGAGTGTAGACCTCCCGGACTGCGAACCGTATCAAATCAGGGGCCGGAGGGAAATATTCAGACACCTTTTGAGCTTCAGTAATGGTCTTATCGTCAAGGTGTAGCATCTTCAGTCTTTTCGTTAAATCACTTTCAGACAGTTTACCTCTGCGCCACAGGGTAATATAATCCCCGGCATCAAGTAGCTGTTTAGCCGAATCGTAAACCCCCCTTGAAATAATGCCGTCAAATCCTATCTCTTTAGAAAGCTGGGCATACGTACCGGAGTCGATCGCCCCTTTATAGAGCATTTCAACAAGGTTTTCCAAGGGGGGAAGCATATTGGGATTTTTCTGGAACGTAGCACGGGCTCTGGCTACAGTGTAGGGAGGGTAGGAATAGAGCATACCCTGAAGTATTCCCCATGCAGCCATCATTCCGGCTGCTGCAGCAACGATTCCAATGGCCATTATGTTGTCGCTTCCCCGATCTTTTCAGCTAAATCTTGTTGTATTTTTACAATTCGGGCGGCAACGTCAATTACTGTTTTCTCAATAGCGTCAAAATCTACGTTCAGAACACCCGCCCATAGAGTGTTGGAATTGGTAGCTGCCAAAATCCCCTCCGCTCTCAATTCTTTAAATCTTTCATCCTCTTTTGTAATTTCAGCTTTAAACCAGGAGACGATTGTATCTATCATCTTTTGAAACCAATCTTTTATCGTTTCATACACTTTAGTGAGGGTTGTCCAGACCTTCTGGAAAGTTTCCCCAGCCCATGCTACCGATACCTTGACGGCATTGACAATCCAGTCTTTGATAGCTATGATTTTCTCTCCAAGCCATTTAAGTATCGTAGAAATAGTTTTACCGGCCCATGCTACCGCTGTCTTTACAGCGTTGATACCGGCGTCGATGGCTCCGATAATCGCTTCTTTGACCCGGAGATACACGGCTTCTAAAAACTCCTTAACGGATGTTACCACATTTACCAGGCTATCTTTTATAACGATAAGAGTGGCCTTTATCCAGGCGGTTACATTTGTAATGATGGAAGTTATTGTCGATACCATCGACGCTATGCCGTCGCGGATAAACTCAATAATATTTGTAACTACCGTGCCGATGCTTTTAAAAACATTCTTGAGAGCGTTAATAAGATTTTCAGTAAAGAGTCTCAGTATATCGTCCAGTCTTGTTATGGCGTTCAGTGCATCCCTTATCCTTTCTCTTACCCAAGCGTAAACCTCGGCCCATGTAGTACTACCCGGATACCCGGTTAATTTGATAAGACGCCGGGTACGAAGGTCTGACTTTATCTCTATATCACTTTCATGATACCAGGCTAAGAATGGGAGATAAACATTTCCGGGAGTAGAAAGATACTGATAGTATAGGATTATAGCCGCAGTCTCTGTCATCTAAGTTACGCCCCGACTTTTCAACATGCGATCCCACTTTACTTTCCGGATTTCCAGGTCTCTCATATCGGATTCCAGGGCGGAGACATCCTCTCCTGCTTCTTTCATAGCAGATACCAGGTCTCTCGCTTCAGTGATAGCCACATCGACTTCTTTCATGTCTTCAGCTATCCCTTTAAGTATTTCATTCGCCATCGCTTAACCTCCCTTGTTGTTAAAATTACGAAAAATTATGTGCTTGAGTATCCAGGCCGCAACGGTTACCACGCCCCGGATTATCCAGCGCAACCAGGCCGGTAGCCGGGATTTATTTGAGTCTCCCATATGTCCGCATCCCCTTTAGGGGGCTGTCAACCCCTATATAATTTAGTCCAGGCCAAGAACCGCGGCAAGTATCTCAACCAATATATCATCCCACTTATTATCGGTCGAAGCCGCGGACTTCTGTAAAGAAGTAATAACCCCGGCCAGCACGTTCCGCAGTTCCGGACTGATAGCCCGGACTGCCGCTCGAATGATTACGAAAATAATCTTTTCCATTTTGTTCTCCTTGAATAATTTTATGGTAAACAGAGATATATAAAATTTGCTTGAACAGTACCAGTTAGTGTCCATGTTAAGGTAAAACCGTCGGCATCCATAGAAGCTAAAACAGCGTATATAATATTGCCAACGTCTTTGTCAATATCTATACAGCGACCTGTATTTCTAATTACTTTTGTACCATTCAAATATCGTTCTATACACATATTTTCCACACCTTCTGAAAAACCTATGCTCCAATTCTGTGCCGTTGTAGTAAAATCAACCGCTAAAAATATTACTAAAGACGGTATAAATCCCACTCCTGTGATAACTTGAGTACCTCCGGTACTGCGAAAA
Organism: Planctomycetota bacterium; assembly: GCA_019456245.1. Taxonomy (GTDB): domain Bacteria; phylum Planctomycetota; class Phycisphaerae; order Sedimentisphaerales; family Anaerohalosphaeraceae; genus VRUF01. The sequence goes on from VRUF01000234.1 coordinate 3,195, forward strand.
GATGAACCTATCTTTACTCCTGTATCCCTAAGCGCAAGTTTTTCATAGATCGGTAGGTTCGCTGCGCCTTGCCCTTTGAAATAGGTATTAAGTGCTCCGGCAGCTATTTTACCAAGAGTTCCAGCACTTTTAATCCATATATCTCCGTTATCGATTAAAAGCTCCCGGAAAGGAGCCCATGCTGGAATAGGCCCAGCACCTGTAAGCTGTAAAACCCTTCCCCATACTCCTACCCCAAGTCTCTCCGGAGCCGCCGCCCCCCGTGTTACAAGATCGCCTTGTACAGTCATAATCGACGCTCGAATATAATCTGTTACCGGCGCTGTTATTTTCATTTAAGTCTCAATTTTTCTATCTGTACCGTAATTGTATCCATCCCCGGTTATAAGCAACGGAATCCCAGTCAACCCCCGAAAAAAGACCGCCTACCCTTTTAGTCAGCACTACATCAGTAGCGTCAACTTTTATTTTACCATCCGGGTTTACCAGCCCATCGGAATGATCTATCGGAAAAAGTTCTGTTGCCACATCATTCCGAATCCAGGCTTCACATTCCCGAATATCGGCCAGGACAAGACCATGTGCTACCGAGATACTAACCGTTGAGTTCAGGTTCCAATTCCCAGTGTCAAGCTCTTTTGTCTTCAGAGGGTCTGGGCCAAGGTCGTACTCTTTTTGTATCCTCATAATTATTGAGTCAGCACCTCCATGACCATAATGTTGCACGGATTAGTGTCGGCTATCGCATACCACTCAAAGGTAGGCATTTCAAAATCTTCTGTCCATACCATCGACAGAGTACCGCCATTTGGTACGAGATAGATTCCCCGTGTCAACGATACTTTTGCATCCGGAGCGACAAGTAGATGATCTGAGCCCAGATTAATCAAGACGAATGACACCCGGCGAGGGTTGTACGACAAGACTTTAGTCTTAGTGATCTGTACAGCCGATACTTCGGGGTTGATGTCATAAACTGTCTTGACGTTGAATTGCTGTTCTATCAGTTCAGAGACATTCATAGTTTACCTCAATACCGGAAAGACTATTGCTTGATTACATCCAGGTATAGTTCATAATCTGTCGCACCTACAGCGGCAGAACCGAGAACCTCTATGCCGGGAGGTTGAACCGTGTTGAAGGTGAACCAGTTCCCCAGCCCGCCAAATCTCTGTAGATCCGGGTCGATGTCATCAACAGCTTGAGCGCAGATAC
>VRUF01000235.1:0-272 GCA_019456245.1 Planctomycetota bacterium
TCACGCATTTCCTCAGCAGCTTTATTCGTAAATGTTATCGCACAGATATGCCACGGCTTAACCCCGGATTCGATCAGCGCAGCGATACGCGAGGTTATTACACGAGTCTTACCACTGCCAGGCCCGGCAAGAACCAAAAGTGGACCTTCACCATGCCCCACAGCTTTACGCTGAGACTCAGTAAGTTGACTAGCGGCAAATATTTCTCTAGACATTTCAACCCTGCAAAAAATTGGTTAATAGATTCTCCACATAAAACCCTGCTACCTTGG
>VRUF01000235.1:282-4388 GCA_019456245.1 Planctomycetota bacterium
CCCCCCCCATATTGTCATCCTGAGCGAAGGGCCAAGGGCCCGACCTGTCCTCCGTAGCCTTGGCGAAGGATGGAAGTCGAAGGACCTCGTGCTCAGCGCCAAAATTACCCTACACAAAATACGCCAACCTCGTCATCCCCGCGAAAGCGGGGACCCTGACATTGCAATTTCAATGTCCCACCACCCACCAGACCGGACAACCCAAACCCGAAGCGCCCGCGCAGGCACAAAAACCTACCACTCAGCCCACTTCTCGCTTAAGACTCGCTGAAATTTCCCATCTGCTCCAAGGATGACAAACTCTTTTCGATGATGTTTATCCTGCCCTTCTTTGACCAGGAAATGGCTTTTTTCGGACACCAAACAGGATATCTCGTCCTTGCCTTTCCAGGCAGGCGATAACATATCATCACCATCACCAAAGCCTTCACCCTCCTCAATTGGCAACCCGGGCTCTCTTGACCCAAGTTCATAGATCATAAACCGGTTGTTTTCTAACGGCAGCAACACACTCTTGCCGTCTTGCGATAGCGAAAATTGAAATGCCTCCATGGCCCCACCTATATAACCTGACAAATTCAAAGGGAGCACATTATTTACTGTTTTTGTGACAGTGTCATAACAGAATAAAGACATCGGAGGATCTTCGTATGTTGTCGCAGGTAGTGTCAGAGCAAGGTTTACAAAGAAAATTCGACCGCCTGGACCGTACTCTAATTTTGACCATGGGTAGAATAGTACACCTACTGGACTAGGTCTTTTCCCATGACAAATATGTGTAGCTAACGCTCCCTGGGGATTGTCAAGTTTTTCCGCCAAAAGGATCCCGTTGGCATCGACAACATTAGCTTCAGTGAGTTCACCAAATATCATGTCCGCATCATTAGTCATATCGCCACGTATGTAAGCAATAGCCCGCCCATCCTGCCGCCAGTCATAACCGAATGCAACATCATGCGAAACACGCATTGCCGCTATATTTTGCTTTGGAGAGGCGATATAAAGTTGATAGCTCATATTATCCGATAGATCACCTGCATCTGACCCTTCCGGATTGATCATCAGGTAAGCTATGTGACTACTGTCAGGCGAGAACATAGCTTTGAAAATTGCTAAAACACTGGTAGCTGCAACTTTTTTATCGCTCAACTCTTCACGCTTCGCCACGATTAACCGATAATATGCCAGCTTTAAGTTTTTCCCATCTGAAACAATTTCACTGGTCAACTTTCCGGTAAGCTCGTCATCGGCTGTTTCACACAAGCAACGCATCACCCAGGCACAATATTCTTTCGTATACTCTGAGGTTGTATCTTCCTGCTCGGCGCCTGGCCCGAAAGAACCTGACAGGCGAGTCTTTTTAAGTCTGGGAAGTTCGCCTTTATGCAGGCCATTAGCTATGATCTCTTTCTTCAGCCATTCGGCGTGAGATTTAATTTTCCTGGCATGATTTTCCGGCAGCAGCTTGAGCCCTTCATTCAAATTTTCGCATTCTAGCCGCTCACAATAAGCAATCAATTTACCATCATCCGAAATATCCGGCCACGGCATAACATTGCCTTTTGCTACTTCCGTAAGCGCACCGCTTTCACCGTCGACCAGGTAGAAATCGTTATCGTATTGTAAAAGCCCCACAGAACCATCCGCAGACCACTCCAGAGATCTCTCCGGGATACAGCCGACAATAAACACAACACTCGTACAAAAAACTGCAAATACCAACTTAACCATATATTTATTCACGGCGTCTCTCCTTTAACTTGCGATAATTATCCCACAAATTACTGCTTTTGACAGATGGTTTTCTTTTAGGGAACTTACTTGGTTCAAGAAATGCTGCAGCCTTTTTACCCCAGAAACCTGTCTTTTCATTTAAAACTGTAGCAACTGACCGTTTGGCCGGCACGTTACGTTCTGTCTTTTCATAAGATGTCCTACTGTAATATTTCACTTCTTTGGACCAGCGGCCAAACCCTATCCCGATCATCGATGCGAAAATCACAACCGCCGCCCACTTCGCAATTGGTTGCCAACCCTGCCGTAACAGGATATTAGGTTTCCCCGCAAATACCATATTAGCCCTCACTTCTTTTGTTTTTGCTTCTACAACAGAAGCTGTCATCTCATAATCTGCTAATATTTCACGTGCCCATTCTGTTGCCTCGCAATGTTCGGTGAGATATTCGGCAAACAAAATCTCTGCATCTTCATTCAATTCACCCATAGCAGAATCTATTGCCAGTCTTTCTATCGTTTCACGTTCCATTTTTCTGTCCCTCAATTTTTGTTTTTACAGCCTTCAATCCCCTGTGTAATCGAGACCGCACAGTACCCACCGGAACATCAAGACTTTTCGCCATCTCAGCGTAGTTCAATCCTCCGGCAAATCGCAGATAAAGTATTTCTTTATATTCCGGCTGAAGGGTTTTAATCATTTCCCAAACAGTTGCGGCATCATCAGGATTTCGCTTTTCAGAAACAACTTCCTGTAATCCATCAGGATCATCTAAACTAATTTGAACACTTTTTCCTTTACTCCTGAACCAATCGACACACGTCCGCCTGGCAATTGTAAAAAGCCAGCCCTGCCGACTTCCCCTCCCGTCAAACTGTCCCCAACTCCGAAATGCACGCAAATAACACTCTTGCACAAGATCGTCCGCATCATTGCTGTCTCTGCATTTACAAAAAATATACGCCCGCACTTGCCCCGCGGTCTCATCCCAGACTTTTTCAAATTCACTCTTTAATCCATCTCTCATTCTTGGCATCCACGGTTATAGTCGGGATTAATCAAAAATAGTTCCCGCAAACCTGAAAAATATCAGAAATACTAATAAAATGCCAACAAGAAGCCGCAAAACTCTAAGCAACCGAACCCACCACAAACCCTGCCACACTTTTACAATAGAACATCGAAAATAGAAAATAGAAAATTACTTCCCCCGTTTTAAACCCCAAAAAACCGCATTCCCAAAAAAATTTCACAAATCTACGAATTTTTTCGTGAAATTTACTTGACTATACGAAATAGTTCGTATAATCTATCCTTAGATGACCAGTACATTTTATTTGAAAGGGGTATCAACATGACCAGGCAAAAGACACAACAGCCGACAGACAGAGAGCTCCAAATCCTGAGAATCCTGTGGGACGACAGTCCGAACACAGTTCGCCACGTCAATGAACAGATGAATAAACGCCAAAAAACCGGCTACACAACAACCCTTAAGCTCATGCAGATAATGACGGAAAAGCGGCTGCTCATTCGCGATGATTCGAAGTTCCAGCACACCTATAAGCCCGCAAAAAGCGAAGAGAAAACACAAAAGCAGGTCGTTGGCGATTTACTCGAAAAGGTCTTCTCAGGTTCCGCTGAAAAACTGGTAATGCGTGCCCTCTCAGCCAAAAAAGTATCGCCCGCCGAACTAACCAAGATAAAAAAAATGATCGACAAAATGGAGAAAAAATAAAATGGAAACCCTGCAAACTATTTTTCAAGCGGAAGTTTTTCAAATACTCGGCTGGACGCTGGTGCATTTCGTATGGCAAGCCGCCGCCATCGGCCTGACCCTCGCGATAGTACTCAGGATGTTACACAAATCCACCGCCAACCTGCGTTACATAATAGCCTGCGCGGCTTTGGTTCTGGTAGTCTTGATGCCCGCAGTAACTATACGTATGATAGGCGTGCCCATAAAGGCTGTAGATCAGGTAAAGTTGCAGGCTCTATTCCCTGAAGTTGTCGCTAACACCGAAGCAGTTATAGAAATCCCGCAACCCGCAACGCTGCCTCTACCGGTCGCAGCAATACCTAACCCGCCTTTGACGGATCGCCTGATCGAGAGGGTTAATAGTTCTCTACCCTTCATCGTCACCGGCTGGCTAATCGGCGTATTCGGCCTGAGCCTTTGGCACCTCGGCGGCTGGACACAATTGCAAAGACTCCGCAAACGCATGGTCAAACACGTAACCCCTCCACTGAAAGCAAAACTCCAGCAGCTCTCAAACGCCTTAGGCATTCAAAAAACCGTCGGCCTCATGGAATCGGCCCTCGTCCAGATCCCCACAGTAGTAGGCCACCTAAAGCCGGTAATATTATTACC
>VRUF01000236.1:0-4094 GCA_019456245.1 Planctomycetota bacterium
CAGCGGAAGTGCCGCCAACGGTATTAGGCAGAATCTTAGCAACATAACGCCAACCTATATTAGTTTCTGGGTTAGGGCATTAGAGAACAACAAGAGCTGTGGCTTCTTGAACCTAGTCGGAGGTGCCAACTTCGTTTTCTACCTCACTGCCGGGAAACTCGCCGACCCTGGAGGGATAACCGCTGAGAGCAACAGTGCAGACACCTGGTATTGCATTGAGGCGAGAAACATAGACTGGGTTAACTATACGTTTGATCGGTACGTCAATAGTACCAGTCCTTGGGGCTTGCAATTCAAAACTTTAAAATCCTTCATCACCAACCCAATTTAATACCTTAGTGCGTATTCTTTTAAAAACGACCTTTTGCGTCTATACCGCTCAGATAAATTGAGACATTTTTTAACAGAATTCCCACTGTTCGACACGTCCCAGCAATGAACATGAAATCTTCCCTGGCACTCTATAGAAGTTCAGCTTCATATTATCTAGTTAATCCAACAGTTGTTTGCAAGACCGGAGGAAGATTTTTCGAAAATGATACCATTGTACTACTACGAGAAATTCGATGCCGTTGGTGTGGTAAGGGAAGAAAGCTCATCGTGAGGCTAAAAATCGCTGGCGAGTTGGACTAACCAAAAAAAATAAGAAAATCGTGGATGAACAGTTACAACACCCCAATTTGCCTGGAAAGAAATCAAGAACCTGCTTTTGCTAGTGGAATAACCTGCTTCTTAGTTCTACAGTCACCATCTTCTTATTAGAAAGTTGAAATCTATGGCCGACTTTGGTTCCGATTCGAAACACAGAATCAACTTCGTCCTGTGTGGCCAACCTGAGCTGCAAGCTATCCTGAAAATGTCACAATTTCTGGCTCTCAAACAACGCATCCGCTTGTTCTTCCACATGTAGAGCTTGAGCCTTGGAGAAACCTGTGCCTATATCGACATCAAAAATGCAGGTAAAATTTTGACGAATTTTTTCGTGGCTATCCTAAATGCTTAGAAGATATTATTTTGTTGGGACGTTCCTAAACAATCTGAATCTCTGTTATCTAACTTACTCCTTTGCGCCAGCGCATTTGAGGAGTTCAACGATTTCGGAATGTTCCTTATTTACGGCATATGTCAACGAGACATAACCATCACCGTTTTTAACATTCACGTAAGCACTCATCTCTATATGCCGGGCAGTCAATCGATGTGAGTCTCTTCATTCGATTTCGCCTTGCTGTGCCTATTCTTTCAATCTCTATCTATCCCTTGACCGCGCCCATAGACATACCACGCACCAAATGTTTCTGTACCAGAAAAGCAAACAATAATACGGGAGTTAGCGCTATCACTCCAGAAGCACTCATCTGGCCCCAGAGAATTTCATATTGTGTCACTCTAGAAGCGACCCCTATAGGGAGAGTGGCAGCAACACGGGTCTGTGATAATATCAAAGCAAAGAGGAATTCATTCCAGGACATAATAAGCGTAAAAATGGCCGTGGCAATTAGCCCAGGCTTCGCGATTGGAATGATAATCCAGAAGAAGGCGGCCATTCTAGAGGCCCCATCAACCATCGCCGCTTCCTCTAGATCTTTCGGAATCTCTATGAAAAATCCACGCATCATCCAGACAACAAAGGGAAGATTAAACGCTGTATAGGCAATAACTAATCCTGCGCGCGTATTAATTAAGTTAAATACACGCAGCATAGAGAATAAAGGAATAATCGTGACAATTGGTGGAAACATTCGCGTCGAAAGAACCCAGAAGGATAGATGTGTATTGAAGTTACGGGGAAGTTTAAATCTGGCCAATGAATAGGCAGCAAGCGTACCTATTACAACAGCAACTATGACCGTTGATACAGCTACAATTGCGCTGTTTCGTATATACTCCAAGAAATTCATTTCTAAAAAGAGCACAGAGTAGTGTTCCAACGTGGGCTCTGGTGGCACAAGATCAGGTGGTACGGCAAAAATATCCACAGGGTACTTGATCGATGTACTAATCAGCCAGACTACCGGAAAAACTACTAATATCGTAACAAGGATAATGAAGATGTATTTACCAATTTGTTTTGTCATTGTGTAAATATCTCTTCCGCTTTGAGTCGATTTATGAAGAAATTGCTGATCATAACGGTTAGAATGAGCATGATAAAAGACATAGCCGTAGCATAGCCTATGTTACTGAATCGAAACCCATGCCTGTAGATATAGAGGCTCATAGTTTCAGTTGCATTTGCCGGACCGCCCCCGGTCATTATGAAAACCTGATCAAAGATTCTCAGGGTATCCATGAGCCGGAGTAGGAGAGCGATTAGTATTGCAGGGGTTAAGAGAGGAATCGTTATATGTCTGAACACCTGTAATTGAGAGGCGCCATCTACCATTGCTGCCTCATAGGGATCTACAGGGATAGCCTGCAAACCAGCCAGCAGGATGAGGAACATGAAGGGAGTCCACTCCCAAATATCTACCAGAATCAATGAAGGAAGAGCAGTTTTTACACTGGCTTCCCAGATAATTCCCTCAATACCAACGAGCCCAAGCAGCCAATTAATGATACCGAAATCGGGTATGTAAATTATCTTGAATATTACAGCAACAACTATTGGAGGAAGCATCATTGGTGTCAGCAGTAGTGCTCGAAACATGTTGCGTCCCACCAGTTTAGTGCTTAGAAACATTGCCAGACCCAAGCCAAAAAAGAATTCCAACGTTACACCCACACCGGTATATACAGCGGTGTTTTTAAGTGCATTCCAAAACAGTTTGTCCGTAGCTATCGCAACAAAATTTTTAAGCCCAATGAATGACTGCTCTCCGGTACGTATATTGATCGTGTGAAGACTCGCAACCACAGCATAGATAAGTGGATAAACCGTTAGAATAAGCAGTAATGCTACGGTTGGAATGAGCAACAGATATTTAAGGTTCCGCTCAGACCACCTGGCCAAACTAATCTGTTTCAAGATTACTCTCGCTAAACTAATACAGCCGGGCAGTCGGATTGACCGCCCGGCGAAATCTCAAATACTTATTTTATGTAACCGGCTTTTTTCATCAATTTCTCGACCTCGACCTGTGCTGTAGCAAGAGCCTCTTTTGATGTCATCGTGCCGGCAACCGCCTTGGAAAGATAGATTCCAAATGAGTTCTCGACCTCATTCCAGTTTGCGATCCTAGGTCTGGGGGTTGAGTTGGATATAGCCTGAAGCAGTACCGGGTAGTGCCTGAACTCAGACATTGCCAGAAGTTCAGGATCCTGGAAAACAGATTTTCTGGTGGGCGGATTCCCCCACTCGAGGGCCAGTTCTTTCTGTTTTTCTGCTGAAGTCGCCCAGTGGATGAATTCAAACGCAAGCTCTTTGTTCTTCGAACTTGCGGGAATTGCTGTCAGCCAGTGTCCGATCTCTGATGATCCAACCGCAACATCGGAAGGGATAGCAGCATAGGATATCTTACCGACGATTTTTGACTGTTTTGGATCTTCAAAAGTTGGTACAAAGGCAGGCCAGTTGATAGTACTAGCGGCCGTACCCTGAAGCATATGGGTAGCAAGCTGCTGGGCGTTGAAGCTTTCAGCACCAGGGGGTGAGACAGACTTCAGTTTTAGGAAAAAGTTCAGGGCGTTCAGGGCTTCCGGCGTATCAATCTGCACCTTTGTTTTATCGTCATTGAACATTTTGCCGTTAAAACTCCAGAACACGGGCATGAACTGGGCCACTACCGGATTTCCCTGCTGTCCTCTCAACACGTAACCATATACTTTGTCTTCGCTTTCAGCTATTTTCTTTATTACCGCGAAGGCTTCATCCCAGGTCGCCGGTGCACGGGGCAGCCCGTACTTTTCAAATAAGTCCTTTCTATAGAAAAACATCTGGGCATTGCCCACCGCAGGCACTGCGTACAGTAAGCCTCTGGCATAGGGGTAACGGCAGATGGCCTGAGACTTATCGATGAAGTCAGCAGAAAGTCCGGACTCCTGCTTGGCTTGGAAATAAGGTGTCAATTCGGTAAGCCAATTATTCTCAGCGAACTGGGTAAACCAGGGGTCATCCAGAAGAATGATGTCGTAGAGCCCGGTTCTTTTAGACA
>VRUF01000236.1:4104-4383 GCA_019456245.1 Planctomycetota bacterium
CTCAACAACTTCCGTTTCTATGCCCTTGAGTTTACCAAACTCATCGAGCGCCTTAGCCATAGATTTGCCCTCTGGGGCATTGTTCGTGGCTAACACCAACTTCCCGGTTCCTTCAGGGGCTTGTTCCTGCTTCCCACCTGCATATGCACTGCCGATGAGTACAATCAGCATGAGAGCAATCAGAATTCTTGTCAGGTTCTTCATTACATTTCTCCTTTAATGTTTTTTCAATTTTTTTGATAGAAACTTTTTTATTGAGTACCTGCCGTTATCACCTCC
>VRUF01000237.1 GCA_019456245.1 Planctomycetota bacterium
CTGTACTCTTTGCCATTTTCGGCATCGTAAGTTTTGAGCATCACGAAAGAATGAAACAAAATCCTGCCGGTTTTTTTGTCGCTTATTTCGATCCGAGGCGAAAAGCCTATGTCCTGATGAGTAAACGCAAAGGACTTGTAGGTAAAGGGGTGATTAACTTTAACGATTGCCTCTTTGACTTTTTGGCCTTGTTCAAGAACATCTAATCTTGAAGTTACATCTGTCTGGTAAAAGGCTTTCTGATACTCTGTCGTTATTTCATTAAGTTTAAGGGCGAAATTCTTGTGAGCCTCATTTCTCAGCGGTCCTTCGGCGATCCTCAGATAGCTTGCATGGTCCTCAACAAAAGTCTGCCCCTCGGTCAGGATTATATGTCCGTTTAATTTCAGTGCGGTAGTTATAAACCCACCGATTATGAGTATGACAAGGCTGATGTGCAGCAGGAAGTGTCCAGCGTCAACTATAATTTCCCTTCAACGACAATTATTTCTTCCCTTCGGTTATCGTAACTTTCCCATGAACTAATGTTTCCTGGGGGTGCCCCCATGGGGGCAAAATTTTGGACATTACACGTCTTTGTTTTTTCGCTTTCGGGCTTGCTCGGCTCGGTAGCTTGGCACGTTCAATTCTAATATCACGCTATGATGGACCAACCGGTCAATTGCAGCGGCAGTCGTCATCGGGTCCTTGAAGATCACCTCCCATTTACTGAACGGCAGATTGCTCGTTATCAAAACGCTGCATCGCTCATAACGATAGGCCAACAAAGTAAACAGCACCTCCATCTCCTCGCGGTTCTGCTTGACATAGCCGAAGTCGTCGATCATCAGCACATCATACCTTCCCAGCTTCTTGAGCATCTTATCGAATACCAACTCCTGCTTGGCTCTCAGCAACTCCTGCACCATCAGATCACATGTAGCAAAGTAAACCTTTCGACCCTGCCTCGCAAGTTCATGGCATATCCCGCAGAGCAAATGCGTCTTACCGCTGCCTGGCTTGCCGAATGCTAAAATATTCTCCCGACGATCGGCAAAACTTCCATCCGAAAGCACCTTGACCTGTCTGCGGATCTTAAGCGGTAATCTCTTTAACTCAAACGTCTGCAATGTCTTTTCCAGAGGAAGCTTTGATGCTTTTACCAGCCTGGCGATCTTGTTTGCCCTGCGAACCTCGCATTCCCTCTGGGCCAGTTCATAAAGATACTCCTCATAGCCAAGTTCATCGGCAATGGCCTTCTGGGCAAATTCCTGATGATACTCTCTGAACATCGGAAGATGCAGCTCCTTCAGCAATTCGATCAATTGTTTCTGCCGTTGTTTATTCATACGCATACACACTCCGGAGTCTCTAACAACATGTCGTAATAGTTGATGTCCACCGGTTCGATATGAACATCTGTAGGCTCAGGAGGCTTTTGTTTGGAGTCGATGAACTGTTTGACTTTTTCAAACTCAATATCCTCTTCAAGATTTATCAGTAGCCGCAATGCTTCGTTGACAAGAGATTCATCTTCCTTTGCAGCCAATTCCAATATCTTAAGGTACTCCTTGTTAGCCTGCCTTATACTGCGACCGTCTCGAAGTATATCGTAAGCTATCCTGAACTGGCTCGTCGGGAACATGGAATCCTTATAGCAATAGTTCTCAAATGCTCCGGGCTTTCGAATAAGCCTGTCGATGTGGTGACGGTAGTTAATGTAATGCCCGTTCTCGCCACGCAGGCGAGGAAGTGTCTCAATATGCCGCTGTGCGTACCATATCTCCAGTTTGTCGGCGTACACGCGAATTTTAACCGTTTCACCGACAAGCCGGCTGTGGGCCGAATAGGTGTTGTGTAAAAGGCGGAACGTCCCGCCGCGACCGACTTTACAGATCCTGGTTTCGTAGTCGTCATATCGCAGATTCGGCAGCTCTTTAAGCACCTCAAGCTCTTCGGCAAAACGCTTGTGGCAGTTCTGATTCATGCGGTCTATGATCTTTTGCAAGAACTTTTCATATTCTTCAAGACTGTCAAAATCACGGCTTCCACGAATGATCAGGGATTGGTCAACAGCCTTTTTGAATAGACCGTTGCTCCTTTCAACATCACCGTTTTCATGGGGACTAGCAGGATTGGTCTTTGACGATTTGAAACCGTAATGACCGGCGAGGCCCCGGTACTTGTCCGTAAAAATGTCGGGATGACCGACCTTATGTACGGCACTTGTAAGATTGTCAGTTCGGTGGACAAATGGAACGCCGCCTAACTTCCATAAAGCATCCTGAATCCCAAGCGAGAGACTCTCAAAACTTTCAGAAAAACATATCCGACCAGCCTGCCAATTGGAGTAACACAACACAAAATGATAGAATATATGCTCGAAAGGCTGACGGGCAATCGTAATGTTAAGCTTGTTCATACTCATAAAGTCAGAGCATGCCCATTGGCCGGGATCATAGTGCTGTGAAAAGAAGATCTCTCTTGACGGACCGTACAGAGCCTTCCACGCCTTGACGCGACGCTGAAGAGTGCGGAGTTGACCATTATGATACTTGCCCGGATATGCCCTCTGGAGAAATTCAAAGATGGTCTTGGCCTCCAGGGTCGCCTGAGTGTCGATGAGGGTCTGCTCGACAAATGACCAGTCTTCGGCAAATGGATCTTGCCGTGTCGGCCAGGTGTGCTCAACCTTGCATTGACTGGGCAGTTTGCCGCTTTTTCGGTACTTGTGGGCGGTTTTACTGCTAATGCCAGCCGCATCAGCCGCCTGATATTGGTATTTATATTTATTCTGCACTAAAAACAATCTCCTTACCTGTCGATCTGTGACCATCTGAAATCTCCTGACTTAATGAATTTCAGATAGTCTATTCTAATTTCAATTTATCCGGAAACTTTAATTGTCGCCGGAAGGTAAGAATGATTGTCGCTGATCAATCCGGCCTATAACAGTACCGGCGACAGTATCTTGGGCAAACCGTTTATCTTTGATGAATATGCGCATGTGCTTTGTTATTATAATTCGGATTTTGACGCTTCCAGAGATCCGGGCGCTCGCAATTTCTGGGGCGAAAGCATAAAATATTTCTGGGAAACCATGTATAATAAGCAGGGTTATTTGGGCGGTGCTATTTGGGGGACGGTCGATGAAGTGTTTTTGGCGCCTGATGCGGCAAATGGTTATGGCCGCTGGGGAATCTTTGACGGGTGGCGTCGTGAAAAGCCTGAGCACTGGAACACAAAAAAAGCATATTCACCGATACGCATCGAAAATAAAATATACACATTGCCGGCAAGCGGTCAGCCGCTTCAGATCGATATAGCAAATTGGTTTGATCACACCGATCTGGATGAACTTGACATTACATGGTCCACAGGCGCGCTTTCGGGGACGGGCAATATTTCTTTGGCGCCTGGCGGGACCACAGGCATATTAGATGTTCATTGCGGCGACCTGAATATAGATGACGTTGTCCATTTGCAATTCACCCTTGTTCGCGATGAACTGACATTGCTGGTGGACGAATTTAATATCCGTTTTAGCAATCCTACTGAAACACTGGCGATTTCTAATACAACGGCACCAGTGATCACACAAACAGCCACAGATATTACCGTCAGCGGCACTGATTTCAGTATGAAATTCAGTAAGGGAACCGGTTCGCTGATCGAGGGTCAATATCTTGGGGAAACTATTATTACAGGCGGGCCATACTTGAATTTATCACCGATAAGTTTGCAGGCATTTTCTCTTGGCTCTATTACCGCAAATGTCGCAGGTAATATTGCCACGGTCGATATTGCCGGTAGTTATGACACGATCAATGCTTCATTTTCAATACAGATCGATCATAACGGCACGATGGCAGTTGACTATGATGCAGCAAACATACCATCAACATATGGCAAGGAAGTCGGTTTGACGTTTAGATTGTCAGATGGTATCGACCAACTATCATGGGATCGGAATGGATTGTGGAGTATTTATCCCGCAGATCACATTGGCAGGAATCGGGGCACAGCGATCAAAGAGCGATCTGGACCTGAACTGATCTATCGAGACGAACCTTTATGGTCATGGTCACTGGACATGAAAGATTTTCATGCCAAGGGTAAGGATCATGCCGGATATGGTATGACTAATGACTTCCGCAGTCAAAAAGAATATATCAAAACAGCCAGTGCCATTAATCGCCAGACTGGTTTAGGTGTGAAAGTGGTTCCTGGTGATAATTTGCATGCGGTTCGTATGCAACCCGGCATGCCGATGTCTGAAAATATAGTTAACAATGGTGACGCTGCGATCACTTATAACGGCAGTTGGACGTATTATCTTGATAATGGTAATTACGGCGGTGATGAATCGTTTAGTCTTACCGCAGATGATTATGCC
>VRUF01000238.1 GCA_019456245.1 Planctomycetota bacterium
CTGGACAAACTGCCAAAGCCGCCTGATACAATCGAATGCTTAACAGGCGGTGGCGGCAGACACTTATACTTCGCCCACCCTGGCGGCGACGTTCGTAATAGCGCCGGAACGCTCGGCGAAGGGCTTGACGTAAGGGGTCATCATGGCTACGTAGTAGCTCCACCGTCTAACCACGCCAGCGGTGGAGAGTATCGCTGGAAGGCCGATCCCAGAGCCGTAGAGCTTGCTGTATGCCCGCAATGGGTACTCGGTAAGAATGTAAGCAAGTCAAAAACAACCGGCGAAAATGAGCATGGCGAGGCTATCGCGGAAGGTAAACGCAACGACGTACTAACCAGCCTGGCGGGGACAATGCGTAATAGAGGTTTGGGACACGCCGCAATACTGGCTGCTTTACAGGCAGAGAACGCCGAAAAATGCAAACCACCGCTCGATGATGCCGAGGTCGAACAGATCGCCCGTTCTGTTTCACGATATGAGCCTCAAACAAAAAGCGAATGGGAGCCGCCAGCACCGCTGGGACAGTTTGATCTGCCGATATTTCCACTGGAGGCGTTTCCCGGGCAGTTATGCGTATTGCGTGAATTTTGCGAAGCAATTGCAGAAGCATATCAGGTTCCGGCGGACCTGCCAGCTATGCTCGTACTATCGGTTGGAGGGGCTGCGCTGGCCAAAAAGGTCGTTGTTCACGTCCGTGGTGACCACTGGGAGCCGGTCAACCTATTTACTGTGGTTGCCCTGCCGCCGGGAAATAGGAAAAGCGGCGTCTTCAGGGCCGTGATTGAGCCGCTTGCAGAGTTTGAAAGGCAGGAGGTAGAACGGCTAGCACCGGAAATAGATAAGAGCCGCAACAAGCGGCTAATCCTGGAAGAATCACTCAAGAATGCTCGAAAGCAGGCCGCGACGGCTAAGAAGCTGGAAGATAGAAAAGAGTTCAGAGATGAAACTGAAAAAATAATGGAAGAGTTGCGGGAAACGGAAGTGCTTAAAAGCCCGCAGTACATTGGCAATGATGCTACGCCGCAAAGCGTGGCACTGCTGCTAGACGACAATGGCGAACGGTTTGCATTACTCAGCGCTGAAGGAGAAGTTTTTGACCTTATGGCCGGACGTTACAGCAGCGGTTCTCCAAATATTGATGTCTACCTAAAAGGGCATGCTGGCGATGATATTCGGGTAAATCGTGCTGATCGAGATTTTAAGGCAAGGTACGTGCACAAGCCCGCTTTGACTATTGGGGTTACTGTGCAACCGGAAGTGTTGCGAGGGCTGGCACTTAATAAAGGATTTCGTGGTCGCGGACTGCTGGGGCGGTTCCTGTACTCGATCCCAAAATCGCTACTGGGCTACAGGAAAATCAACGCACAACCGGTTGATCAAGGGATAGCAGCAGCATACAAGGATAAGATACTTGAGGCACTGCTGCTGGAGTGGAATAAGGATGACGACGGCAAGCCATGTGCGTATATTGTGACTGTGCAGGCAGAGGCATTGGTTGATCTTGATCGATTTGCAACGGAGGTCGAAAAACAGCTTGCACCAGGCGGTGAGTTTACGGCTATGGCCGACTGGGCAGCTAAATTGGTCGGGGCCGTGTGCCGGATCGCGGGCATTCTTCACGGTTTGATCTATGCAGACTCAGGAAATCCGGCGAATACACAGATAAGTCCGGAGACTATGCTGGGGGCAATCGCAATCGGTGAATATCTGGTTGAACACGCAAAAGCGGCATTCTTCGAGATGGGTTCTGACCCGGCGATTGATACGGCCCGGAAGGTACTGGACTGGGTTTCTGCCGGAGAAATGGCAGAGTTTAGTAAACGTGATGCGTTTATTGCCCTGCGCGGCGGTATCCAAAAAGTGAGCGAACTGGAGGAGCCACTGGAAATGCTGGTTAAACATGGGTATGTCCGTGAGATCGAACAGGAACGCAAGGGACCGGGGCGAAAGCCAAGCCAGCCGTATGAAACAAACCCGCTATGGCTCGCGCAGAATACGCAAAACGCGCACAATGGTCCGGGCAATGTTGATTCTGCGCATTGTGCGCAATTTGCGCGGGAGGTGACAGTATGATTTCCGCACTGGATCGGTTAAGGGCACTGCGAACAGGCAAGAGCTTAGAAGAGACCGCCGGGATTGACAAACTGCCTGTGGAATGGCGATATGAATATGAAGAACGAGCTGCTATCCTCGAATATGACGGCGGGTTAAGCCGGATAGAGGCTGATAGTCAAGCCCTGCGAGAAATATTTGAGAGAATAAGAAGCATTGCGCAAATATAATTAAAAAAAATGGCCTTTTTCTAAATTGCCATTTGACAATAAACCAAGGTTGTGGTATTTTCTAAGCATGAAACGAAAAAGCATAGTGGAAACATTAAGAGAAGCGATAGAAGGCTCTGCCCTGAACATAACGCAGCTTGGCGAATTATCAGGAGTAGATAAGGCACAGATAAGCCGTTTCGTAAATGAGAAACGCACCTTGACGCTCGAATCTGCGGAAAGAATAGCAGAAGCGTTAGGGCTTGAACTTAAAGCCAAAAAGAAAAGGCAGAAATGGATCAGTGTTAAAACGGGAACTTTCACAAAAACGATTGTTATTGGTAAGAAGGAGAAAATGTAAGATGAAGAAAAAAATGAGGATATTATATTGGTCAGTCGAAATTAATCTTGTTCTTTGGCTTATGATTATGGGACCTATTTGGGTAGGTGAGCAATCCCAGGCTCTTGACAGAACATTAGCTTACGCAAAAACAATTACGTTAATAGGATTATTATTTTCTGCGAGTATTCAACATTATGCTTATTACAACGTTCGGAAAGAACTAAAAAAGTAAGGGGAAAACATGGCCAGCAAAGAAAAACCAGAAGCGGAAAAGATTCAATATCAAAACACCAAGAGGCTTAATGAAATGAAAAAAGCCGGAAGAATCAACGATTCAGATTATCAGCATTTGAAAAAATGGACACGGAAACTTTATGAAGAGGCAAAAAAGACTGAAAAACTTAAAGAAATAAAAGCAATTATAGAAAAATGAGGCTGAATCATGGCAAGCATATTCAAGCAACAATATACTGAGAAAGATCGTGAAACTGGTGAGCGGGTTCGCAAAAAATCTAAATGTTGGTACATCGAATATACAACGGCAGACGGCATACGCAAAAGGATCAAGGCCTTCAAAGACAAGACAGCGACTACACAGTTGGCAGCCAAGCTTGAAAGAGAAGCTGAACTTGAACAGGCCGGTGTTATAGATAGATTCAGGGAACATCGGAAAACACCCCTTCTCAAACACCTAAAGGATTTCAAACAAAGTATGCTTGACACCGGTAATACGGAAAAACACACAACAATGACTTACATGAGAGCGAAAACTATTATTGAAAATACCGGCTTTATCCGCCTTGCAGATATTCAACCCTCCAGGGTGCTCAATGTTTTAGCCAAACTTAAGAACACTAAGACGGGCGAACTCCTAAGCATTATGAGCAGAAACTATTATCTTAAAGCCTTCAAGCAATTTCTTAACTGGCTCATAAGCGACAATAGGGCAGATGTAAACCCGATAGCCCATTTGAAATGTCAGAACGCTGAAAAAGATATTCGCAAGAAACGCAGGGCATTAACAAATACAGAACTTGAAAAGCTGATTAGCGCGGCAATGGATTCCGACGAACATTACCAGCTTACCGGCAGGCAAAGAGCGATGTTGTATCTGCTGGCAGTTAATACGGGCCTTAGAGCTAATGAAATCGCCACGCTTACCTGGATCGCTTTGGACCTCGATTCTAATAGCCCTACTGTCACGGTTAAAGCAGCGTACAGCAAGCACAGAAGGGAAGATGTACTTCCGCTGCGTGCTGAAATTGCTTCGATGTTCAAGGAATTGAGAGAGCAGATAGAACCCGAACCAGACAGCCGGATATTCAATGTTTCAAAGTGTATCAGCTGGGCCAGGATGATATACAAAGATTTGGAACTGGCAGGCATAGAACGTATTGATGACTCAGGCCGTTCAATAGATTTCCACGCCCTGCGTCATACCTTCATTACAAATCTTGTAAAAGGTGGAGCTTCACCCAAGGTTGCCCAAGGCCTCGCACGGCACAGCAAGATCACCCTAACGATGGACACCTACACCCATATCAGCCTAAATGACCACAGAGGAGCTTTAGATTTACTGCCCGAAATAAATTTGAACGATGATAACAAGCCTTACAGGCAACAGTCCGAAGTAAAAAAGACCGGAACCGATGATCAGCCGGTCGTTCCTTACAGGCCAGCTTACAGGGAACTTACAGGAAAGGCTGACTCTGGATGTGACCAGTCGGCAACGATTGGCACGGACAAAGAGGCTG
>VRUF01000239.1 GCA_019456245.1 Planctomycetota bacterium
ACCCGTTATCCGCAACGGTTTACCCATAAAGCCAAGGCTATCCAGCTTGCTCGATATCTGCATCATATCGCGAACACGCATACCATCGGCATCCTTACCGAAATGCATCTGCAAACCAAAAGCATCGAAACTGATACCGCTTTGCAGCACCATATCGGCATAAATAAGGGGAGCTATGGCATCCTTACCCTCGGCATAATACTCACCCCACGGCATAAGTATATCGATGATCTTGCGGCTTTTGCCATTAGCAGACTTCGCCGCAAGAGTCGCCGTACGAGTAATCTCGACCACCTGCTCGTAATTAAATCCGAAAATATTATGAACGTTCATCCCGCTTATAACACGCCAAGCATGAATATGATCGCTATAACGGGCAACTACCTCATGAACGAACTCGTAACAGCTCTCACGGATCTTCTCAAAATTCGCCTTACCCTTTAACATCCATTTCGGCAAATTCTCTTTGTTGAACGAAAGCAAAGGACCGGCACATACAGCAAGCCGCCTCCCTGCGAAACCCTCGATGCACCGATCGATCGAACCGAAGTCATATTTACCCTGTTCAGGCTCAAGTTTCGCCCAACTCATCGGAATCGTAACTGACCCGAACATCTCAAAAACACGTTTGCGGTATTGCTCGTTTATCATCAAATCGGGATCTATACAACACCCCAGACTGTGCCTGTTAAGTGAATTATTCTTGCATCGTGCCGCAAGGATCAACTCCGAATGCTTACCAGCCAAACGTTCCGCGTATGCAATCCCCTTCTTAAGGGACTTGTCTGCAAGAACAGATGCCTTTTCAGGATTGGATATATTCTTGAGCGAATCGACGAAAAAACGTTCCGACTGCCGAACAAGTTCCATCGATTTGTCGTCTGTTCCAAAAACTCCCCACTCCTCGCGCTTGACAGTTATCTCCATCAACTTCGCACGGGCAAGTTCAACATTAAGAATATAAGGATCCTCACGCTCCGGCAGACGAGTCGTAGAAAGAAGCAAATGCCCGCAACCTTCCACAGGCCAAAGAAGAGAAAGACCTACACTCTCTGTACCCTTTCGCTCACAATTAATACAACCGTTCTTAAAACTTATCTTAACAAGTCCGCGCAAAGGTACCGAATCGACCCCGAACATATATGCACCCGAGACCGTAAACTCCTCTAATGTTTTACCATTCCTGAAAACATGGAATTTCAATATCGCCACCCTGAATCAAAATATCTATGAAAAATCAAGGCCTGATTATAACCCCACCATATCGAAATGCAAACAATCTTTACAGAAAACCGCCTACTTACCCAAAAAAAAACCTGCCACCATCAGTTCAGAATTACCGTTTCTCGGGCATCTGACTCCACATTACCTTCGCCCGGCCAGTAAGATGCCGCAAAACTCTGACGACGGATAAGAGATGCCACAACATTCGCAAGAGAACCAATGCCTTCGATAATCGCTATATTATCTAGAATATCGACCTCCTTCGTCCCGCTAAAAGCTATAATAAGGAAACCGCAGCTAAACTGGTCCGACATTAGTTCAGTCGCATAGAAAGATACCTCCTCGCAGCTGCTTATAACAGGGTCACACCCGTCATCGATGCGACAGGTTATCTGTTCGATCATTTCTTCCGATAATACCTGCGTAAACTTCAAAGTATCGCTGGACCAGCTATTGCCCTGCCGGTCGACAACAACAAGCAACGGACCATCTTCTCCGATTGCCTCGACCAATAACTCTGCGATATGCTCATTAACTTGCGAATAATGCATAAATTCTTGTTGACCGTTAAACATCTCAAACTCTCCGAAAACACAGACTGGAACATAATAATACCTTTATGATTTCGGCTAAATACCCCTCCTACTTTCCTTCAAATTCACATGAAAAAATGTTTTTCCGCCCCTTAAGACCAAAGACTAACAACTATCAACTAATAGATACTGGGATCGCAAGACTGAATACCGAACCTTCGCCGACCTTGCTCTCAACCTTTATCGTACCGGCAAGAAGTTCTGCAAGCTCTTTGGAAATTGCAAGACCAAGCCCAGTACCATCGCCCTGCCGAGTAATAGAACCGTCAAGCTGACGAAATTTCTCGAATATCTTGCCAATATCATCTTCCGCAATACCCGCACCAGTATCCGAAATTGATATCTGCACCATCATGTCATCAACCATCACGGCAGAGACCTTGATTAGGCCATTGGCAGGCGTAAACTTCACCGCATTACTCAAGAGGTTAGAAAGTATCTGATGCACTTTACCGACATCAGTCTGTATCACCGGAATGTCATCAGCAACCTCAAGATCGACCGTAAGGCCTTTCTCATTCGTCATCGGAGAAAAAGATGCCACAAGACCGCTGCAAAGATCCTGCACACTCGTCCGCTCAACTTTAATCTCAACCCTGCCCGCCTGCGCCTTGGCAAGTTCAAGAAGATCCTGAATCATATTAAGAAGATTATTCCCGCTCGATACTATATTCTCAGCATATCGTTTTGATTTTTCGATATTCTCATCTGGCTTTTCTTTCAGAAGCTGAGCAAAACCCAGAATCGAATTCAAAGGCGTCCGGAACTCATGAGACATATTTGCCAGAAACTCGCTCTTCAGCTGATTCGCCTTAAAAAGCTCGATATTACGGTCAGAAAGCTGAGCAATCTTACCGTCAAGCTGCTTGTTCGCCTGACGAAGTTTCTCCTGAGACATCTGCAGTCCGTCAAGCATATGATTAAATGCGTCGGACAAACGTTCATATTCGTCATTGCTCTTAATCGCGCTGCGAACATCGAGATTGCCCTCGGATACATTACTCACCAAAGCACGCAACTGACGAATAGGACGAAGTATCAAACGTTGAGCTATAGTATAAAACGCTATCATAGCACCCGTCGCAGCCAGCAAATACGCCACTATCGTAACGATACGATTGATGACCAAAGCTTTAGTAATCTCACGCGCAGGAGTCTTTACAACAAGAACACCAACCGCCTGGTTCTTGTTAAATGCACTGGCACCTCTCTGCGGGTTATGACACGTCAAACATGAATCGACTGCACGTACCACACGAATATAATTGCTCTCTACACCATCTGAATTTCTCTCGATCCACGCATAGTCATCATCACGCTCTTCCTCTTGCAAAAGCAACGCAACACTACGCTGCTCATCGCTCAATTGCGATACTGCAAGTTTATCCGGCGCATCAAGACGAATCCACATGACCGAAACATCGTTAGCGTCACGCACACCCCCGCCCTCGTCCAGGCGTGCCAATCCTGTCGCCCCGTCACCTTCAACCTTAAAATGCCTGTCAAAGATCGTATCGCAAACCGCCCGACCAGAATCAAGAGATATCTTCTCCGTCAGTTTACCCATCCAGAAATAAGGGATCATCAGGGCAAGAATTAAAATTGCAAGAACGGCACTACCAAACTGAAGCCGACACTTATCCGCAAGCGAAAGAGGCTTTAAACGTGCAAGACGCAAAAGTTTATCTACACTGCTCACAATTGAAAAATCCCGTTTTGTTCGCGGTAACTTGCTTGTTAACAAATAGTTATCATTTTACTCGCGGGCATTTACTACCCTTAAGGGTATATGGACGAAACCGCGATACCATTGCGTTCTCCGGACCTGGCCATATCTTAAATCGGCACTATTCTTCGATTTGGCGAAGATGTGTTTGCATTCGAATATTAAGCTCATCAAGCTGCTTCTGATCCACATCGCTCGGTGCATCGGTCAGCAAACACTGACCTCGCTGAGTCTTCGGAAACGCGATAACGTCGCGAATATTGTCCGTACCCGTAAGCAGCATCACAAGCCGGTCAAGACCAAAAGCCAGCCCTCCATGAGGCGGTGCGCCGTACTCCAGCGCCTTCAGGAAAAACCCGAACCTCTCCTTCGCCTGCTCCTTCGAAATATTCAACAAATCAAAAACCTTAGCCTGCATCTCAGGATTATGTATACGAATACTTCCGCCGCCGATTTCAGAACCGTTGACAACAAGATCATACGCCTGAGAAATAATATTACCCGGATCCGTCTCAAGTTTATCCGCCTCTTCAACAGCCGGCGCCGTAAACGGATGATGCAGCGAATCATATCGCTTGGTATCTTCGTTCCATTCGAACATCGGAAAATCAACCACCCAAACAAACTCGAACTGCCCATCTCCGCAAAGCCCAAGCTCCTCGCCAAGATGCACACGCAAAGGAGCAAGCGACTTATTAGCAACCGCCTCGCTATCGGCGACCATCAAAATAAGATCGCCCTCGTTAG
>VRUF01000024.1:0-3214 GCA_019456245.1 Planctomycetota bacterium
GCTTCATCAACGGCTCTGCTTCGTCAAGACGATTCGTAGCTTGAAGTAAATCTCCTTTCCAATAAAAAATTGTAAAATCAAACTCCATTTATCCGCACGATGCGGAAGTTTTTTAGTAATTTACATTGCTAGTTCTCTGGCTTTGATGGTAGATCTTGGATATTACGACAGTGAATGGTACTATTTTCTAATGGCGCATTGTCCTTCCATATCTCTATACGCCATAGGACATCCGAGTCATATTGGTCTCCAAAGACTTTAAAGGAGTCCACAGATTCCGGTGTCAGATCGCTGAATAAGTCTCTTACTGTGGTTGATGGCGCAGAAGGGACTTTAGGGCTTTCGAGCGTGAGTTTGTGTTTATCACCGCATGAATCGATATTCAGCACTGCTTTGACAATTTGTCCAGACAGTTCTTTTACATCACTGAGAGAAAAATTCTTTAGCCCACAAAACTTTTGGCAGTATATGATCGTCATTATGAGTCCTTTCAACTTTTCTTTTCTCTGTTTTCTCCGCGTCATCCACGGTTATCTTTATCTTTATCTTTCCTTTTACAAATTGTTGGCCACCATGCTGCGAAGGCGCTAAAGGCCGCTGCCATTGTTGCCCATCCAGCTATTTTGTAATTTCCGGCAGATATATTACACATGTCAATCATGGTTTCTGTTTGAAGAGCATTGTTGATATTTAACACAAGTTCTGATTCTGAAATATGATTCTCGTATTTTTGTCTTGCGATTCCCTGATTATGGGGTTGTGTTGATACGCCTGCAATTGTTGTATTAACGTAGCCCGCCCCTACTTTTTTCGCCAATTCTTTTAAAGCCTTATATCGTTCTTTTTCAGTGTCGTTTTTTAAGATCTCCTGAAGTTCCTGTCTATTATTTGCGATGTCTTCACGTCTCTGATCATCGCCAGTCGAGGGCAATAGTAACAAGACAATGATTAGTAGTACAGCAATCATAGCTATATGCCAGATATGTTGCTTCAAGGTCTCTATTATTTTAGCCATAACTATTTCCTTTCAACTTTTTTTTTCTTTGCTCCTTTTTAAGATTTCACCGGCCCGTTGCGGGCCTTTTCCCCGCCCTGCGGGCGGTTTTTTCTCATAACTCCATTGTTTTCAACTACTTACATGCTTTTTTGCTGGTTTACATCGTCATAATGTAAGCTTACAATGCCAAGATGCAGGCCCGCAAACTCACGTTGTAAATTTACAATTCAACAGGTCACGCCTGCTCCATGACAGGTCACTCCAAAATTATCTGTTTTTCAAGAAAATCATAACATTTCAAATCAAAAAAACCGTTTGTTAAACCTTGCTCAACATTCCATCGCTGATTTCCAGCCATTTGTAGGTCATATATATATCGTCTCTCTTGTAGAGGTAATCCATGCGCAGTACCCTGTGCAGTACCTCTTGATAGCGACTTATTTAGCAATGTTTTGATTTTCAGTCGTTCCACATTATCTTTGTTGAATCCAAATCCTAAGAAGTAAACACAATCAGCCTGAGATAATAATTCATGGGCTTTTTTGAACTCATCGGTCTCTTTATTTGCTTCATGGACAATAATGATATTCTCCCCACCCCGTTTAACAGCTAGTCCCCTGTTTTCACTGTCTGTCCATGCTTCATAATGAACCAGACTCAAAGGTGAATCCTGCCAATCTAATTTACCTAACGAACCATGAAGATGAACAACTGGTATGCTTTTCATTTTTTCTGCACATTCTTCGTCAGTCTTTTTATAAGTGTTTTTTAATACAGTGAAAAGATAATGTTCAAATGAACGATCATAATTGAAAGTAATAACGGAAAGATTATTATCGCCAAATGTTTCAAAAGAAGTGTTAAGCCGACTAAATAAATACCGATACCAGTTATTCTTACCAGCCAAAAGCATTGAATTAAATTGGCTCCAGCACTCAAACGGCAATAAAGAACCGGCAATAGCTTCCTTGCCTATTTTTTCAAAGTCTAGACGATGTTCTAAGAACGCATCAATAGAAGCAGGCTGTGCGCCTAATAAAGCATTACTGAAATCCCTTATATTGCCTTTACCAAAACCATGGTCAACCAGAATATTATACAACAAAATATTCGGCTCCAAATTCTGAATTATAATCTTTACAAGTTCTTTACCAATTGGAAAGTCAAAAGGGCAGCTTGCTCCTGCACCTAATACAAGAACTGTTTTCCTTTCTATCATAACATTTCCTTTTCTTCTCTCTGTGCCACTCTTTTTCCTCGGTGGCAAAACTTTTCTAACTTTTAAAAAATCCGCGCTGCCTTATAGGCAGGTAAGTGTGCGTAATCCCGTTATCCTGTCAAAAACCATTAATCGCTGCGCGCAGCGGCTTTCGCCCTGCAAGAACCTGAAACCTGCGTTTGGTTTTTTGAAAACTCCACATCGACCTTTCCTCAAACAACCGACAATACTGATACCTCAAGCCAGCAACTGGTATCGCAGAATACGGGTATCCAGATAAGAAGTCAACCATTATTTAGAAATTCCCGAAAACCCTTCCAGGTAAGGGTAGGCTTGACGATGTCCGAAGAGGGCGATTTGGAAGAGTTAGAGGACTTTTTCGAGCGTTTAGCGACATTGTCGGTGAGCTTAGCTATCTCCACCCAAAAAACGATAAAAAACACTTGACATTATTTCAATCTTGACCTAAACTGGACAAACCTTGGGTGTTTTATTGGGCGTATCGCCCAATAGAGTCAAAATACCCGTGAACTGTTATACTTTTTTTAAGGATTAAGTATTATGATATCGCGTCGAAAATTTATGGGTTCAAGTATTGCAGCCGGTGCTGCATTTAGTATTGTTCCAAGTTATGTTCTTGGCGGCCCTGGGAATATACCTCCGAGTGAAAAGCTTAATATTGCAGTAATCGGTGCAGGCGGTAAGGGTAGGAGTAATACGAAAGCCTGTGGCCATGAAAATATCGTTGCTCTTTGCGATCCTGATTATGCTCGGGCGGCGCAGACTTTTGGTATGTTTCCAAAAGCGAAGCGATATAAAGATTTTCGCAAGATGCTCGATGAGATGGAAAAGGATATCGATGCGGTGATCGTTGCGACGCCTGATCATACTCACGCGGTTGCTGCGATGAAGGCGATCAGGATGGGTAAGCATGTGTTCGTTCAGAAGCCGCTTACTCATACAGTTCAGGAAGCGCGACTTCTTACAGAGGCAGCTCG